>NZ_JBSSFD010000040.1:0-42306 GCF_054062295.1 Lysinibacillus sp. TE18511 | reverse complement strand
ACCACGGACACCCTTGCTCTTGGCTATCCCCTACTTCTGTCTCCGGGGGTCGGGACTTACACCCTATAGTTCATGCGCATGCCGGGCGCACATAATAACCCTTGACTCGTTCTTACACGAGACAAGGGTTTTTTATATAGCAGTGTTCTAACGAAACACTCCCCTACTATTTAGTTCAATAACCAGCCTTTTTTAAAACCTGCATAAAATAAAAACGATACGTATTTTTTACGAAAGTATCTAAAGGAAGCCCAACATTTAATTGATACTTTGTAAAAATAAAATAAAAACGCTTATCCCATTTTAAACGTAATAATTCCCCAGCATCTTCACCGTATTTCTCTGTAAATTCCTCAATTAAAGGTTCGACCATATAGTAGCAATAGTCTTTTAAGTTTGCGAGGGCCTCTATATCTTTCTCCTTTTGAAAACGCGTAATCCAATCAGCTAATTGTTCATTCATTTAAAAATTCATCTCTCTTTATATTGAGTTTCTTCCTATTATATTATAACTCTTTTTCTATAAATTCTCGCTTCTCACGTTTCTTCGATACTTCAATTCGGATAAGGTCACGCTGAATAAACGTTGATAAAAAAACGCTTTAATCCCTACTAAAGGATTTAAAGCGTTTCGTAATATTAATTATATGAAAGTTTTGCAGCAATGCTTACAGGATTCAATATAAAGATGATTAATTATTGAAGTAGACGACTCATCACCATGGCATTTATTCCTCATTAAACCACAGTTCATCTTTGTTATCAACGTCACCATTATAATTGATTAGAATTTCTTCTCCAGCTTTTATATCTTTATAAGCAAAAAAGTCAAATGTTTGATTTCTAAAATTAATCTCATATGTTGCATTTGGTTCATAAGAATGATTAAACAACATTCCATAACCAAGAAGGATCGCAGAACGACCTATGCCATACTCAAAAGCGTAATCAGCGAGCAAGGTTTGCTCAATGTATTGATGCTCTTCATTTGGATAAGCAATTACAGGTGCCTCATGTAAAAGCTCTCCTTTTTGGATATCGCATGTAGCAAATACCCCTCTATTGAATTCTCCATCACTTAATGGAGATGTTTTTATTTCAATCATGTTTGTTCTCCTACTCATTAATAAAATTTACTTTCTAACTGTAACATTAATTTGAACATTGAGCTCTAAAAAAATGAAATTATTTTAAATTAAACACCTTTAGTGTCACCGAATAATGACTCATCACTATAACGTGTGGTTGATTTCCGTTCCGACTGGGCGCTTTCCTGTCCAGCCTCCACTCCAATCAACCTATATGCATGGCATATGATTTAACAAATGTCATCCACAACTTTTGGTGATAAGCCCGAAAAATTGAAGATCAACAAGGATTATCAAAAAAATCTTTTTGTTTGTGCAGAAAATGTGTAGAGTCTTTTCATTTTCTATCCTTGTCAAACGTATTTAAAGGAAAAGCGCTCCGAACCCTTTATACTTAAGGATCGAAAGCACTTTTCAATTGGTTTGGTCTAGCGTTCCCAACTAAAATTAAGCAGTTGCTTTTTGCGGATTTTTTTTACTCATTTTACTTAACCAAATAAAAATAAACACAATAATTAATATAACCGGGGCTAACTCTTTTGGGAAAAATAGCATTAGAGAAATCCCAACTAGTAAAGGTGTCTTTAAAATAGCAATCGAAGCACTACCACCAATAACAGCTACGATAAAAAGCATATCTAGTTGCGGGAAAAAAGTCGCGATCGCGTAGCCCTGTAAAATGGAAGCAAAGATAACTGGTAAAACATTTCCACCAACCCAACCTGACTTAAAACAAAACTCCATAAAAATCAGTTTTAAAACAGATGCTAAAATTAATGTAGCCATCGAAAGTGTCGGTACTAAACTAGGTAAAGCTTGCATAGACAGTTGACCGGAAAAAAGTAATTTAGGAGCGATTAAAGACATCAAACCAATCCCAATACCACCAATAACAGCACTTAAAATAATTTTATTGTTGATTTTAGAAAAGATTTTATTCATTGCTCTTTCCATTAGTTCATAAAGTTTACTAAACAAAATACCAAACAACACAAAAGGAATAAAAAGATACAATTCATCCAATCCCCAATTCGTTTCGCCTAACTTGGTCACAAAAGGAGGTTGATCTGATATTTTAATAAAAAACATAAAGGTTACTATTCCATTAATGATAAATAATATATATAAGAATTTCTTCAATAAAAGCAGTTTTTTCTCTTTAGGTGCCTGTTCAGGATTATAGGGAATAAGGTAATTATGAGGTAAAGCAAATTTTTTTAGCCTAATTAACCAAGACTCCTTTTTCCATTCATTGTAGGAAAAATAAAAGTAACGCATTTTATCTGCCTGCCATACTGATAACGCAATAACAGAACTTAATATGGCTGCTGCAGGACCAACACTTGCACCAAAAATTAAAATTAAAAAAGCAATTAAAAAATTGAGACCTACATTTGAATAGTTCATTCTTTGAGTTGTTTTTAATTCAACAATAGCTTCATTAGCCGTTTGAGGCAGGCCCCCCCACTTATACTTGCTAACGCCTACTAAAACACCACCAAAAACACATAAAAGTAATGTATAAATAGCGGGTACTTTTAAAGTATTGGATACGTCAGTCCATAAAAAATCTGCCAAGCCATTAACTATTATTAAAAAAACAGAAGAAATAAAACCGATAATCCCACTTAAAATTAAGCCATAAACTAGTAATCCGATTATTTTAAAATACTTCTCATTCAATACAAAATTCACCACTTTTATACATATATTAAGACACTCTCTTGTTAGTAACTATATTTATTTGAAATACAGCCATTTTTATAATGCCCATATAACTATACTAGACTTTGTGCTGAAAGAGCTAGTATTTTCCTCTCTAGTATCTAAACAAACTAATAGATAGATTGCCTATAAAGCAGTAATGGATTATTTAATAGAGCGAGGGACTTTCAAAGGATTCTCTTAAAACAGAGCCATTCATGGCAAATTTAAGCGGTTCAAAAAATTGGATGGTTTCCGTTAAAATCGAAGGTGATTCAAAAACGTATTACTATTACTTGAATCGTGAAAATAAAGTTGTTTTAGAATCTTATGTAGAACATGGTGTAGAAAAAGTAATCGATTAGGTGTGTTGATTAACTATTTTATCCATCCTAATTAATTAGAAGGCTCTGATTTCCGTTCCGACTAGGCGCTCTCTTAGAGGCGTCCAGTCGGAACGGAAATCAGCCACACGTTATGACGATGAGACTACTAAGTGTTAATTTATGAGTCTTTGGTTATATTCAACCCACTTTTCCATTTCTCTCTCAACCGCTCGATTTTGCCATTCAAACCATATACCCGAACACTCACTACAATGACTATCTACTCCACTTTTTTTATGTGCATCTTTACATGTAAATACAGTCTTTTTACGACAACTATAGCAGTAAACTTCTTTTTCTTTATAAAATTCCATAACCATCAACTCCCACATTTTACACATATTCATTTCCGTTTTGTACACAAATTATTCTTATTTACCAAGTAATCGTGCCCGATATACCAGGGCCATACAATAAGCTCAATCGCATTTAACGCATCTGTGAGGGTTGATAATGAAGGAAAGTAATTAAATTGCACAGGTTGTCTAAAAGGAGCTATCACGCCATGTGTGGGGCTACAGGAGTTTCTATGCGCAAACAAAAGGACTTGCAGATATGAAGGATAATCATCATGCAAGTCCTATCTTGAAGTTTATGTCAAATTAGATTATTGTTTCAAGAACCGAATCTTTAAAAATCACACTTTCAACAATCGAAATTCAATATCAAACATTTAAATTTACCTGCCTCCATTAGTCGAATAACAGGTACTCACCCCTTCTTGAATCAACGTACCGATGCAAAGCTAATTTTAACATCTAACATACTTGCGTTTGAATCCGATTCTCCCTTTATCCATTTCTTTTTGAATACTTTCGTAAGCATTTAGGAAACTTGTTTTTTTCTTGTCCCGTTTGACTTCTACTATACCTACTTCCTTTGCGGTCTCGACAGCCTTTTCATGTAGTGGCAAATATGAAAGTCCTACTGTGTATAGAAAATTATTCATAGCAGATTTCGTTCTTTCTGGCGAATTATGAATAGAATTTTTCACAATATCAAGCATATTGGAAATCTTGCTTTCGGAAAATTCATTGTCTTTGCGATTCCCTAAAAGCCAGCAGTAGCAACTCCAACCCGCTGACATTCTTAGCTCGTCACCGCTTGCAATCCATTTATCTGCAACGTCTTGTGCAATAGCTGACTCTGATAAAGTTACTGCCACTACATAATCAGACAGCATATAAAAATACGCTTCATCTATCCAACGATCAAAATCCGGCTCAGTCATAGCTTTTGGGTCTGCTATGATGCCTGCAAAATACATTGCATCATAGTTACCTGTAGCATAAAGCTCTTCAGCTAAAGATTGATTTATTTTTATTTTCTTCGCGATTGGTTTCATAGCACCTGTAGCCACACCAAAAAGAGGCTCGTGTGCACCATTAGATATGTACATTTTTTTAGTGCGTTCCTTACCGAGGGATTCAAGCTCCTGCATAACTGTTTTAAAATCCATAGTTTTATACTTCCTTCCTTAATATTAATACTTTTTTAATGATAACCAACTAGTTTCTATTCCTTATCAAGTCTTCCATACTTCCTGATTTTTTAACCATAATCGTATTCAAGTATTCCGCTTCGTTAGTCTAAGTACATTTCTTCACAATCTTCAAATCTATTTTAACGTAAATATCCAATAAAAAAATCACCTCTTAGAAAAAAACGAGGTGATTTTATCAAACTTTATTACAAATTATCAATCTTTATAGTGAAGTTAATCTAGCACATTAAGTACGAACATGTTTTGATCAACCTTTTTCAAAACATACATTTATTATTAATTTTCATTTCAATGTTAAACCTTAAAACGAAGCTACATCATATTTGAGAAAGTACCTCTCATGACTAATACCTAATTAATAATACCTGTTGGGTATAATGTAGTTCCTCCAATTGAAACATTTATTTCATTCGATAATGGAACATTGTATTCATCAATAATTGTTCTCCACCACTCCCATGCAAGACCTGTACATTCTCTTGCATAAATTCTTATATTTTTTGAATTAGGCGGAAGTGGTATTACTGTAGAGAAATGAGCTGTTTTATCTTTCCAGCTTCCATCCCAAGTTTTATGGGATAGTACTTCATTTCCATTTTCATCATATGAAAATTCATCCCAGGCTACTTCAAATTGAGCAACATATGCACCAGAATGATCAAGATTGATGCTTCCTTTAGAATATTCGGTAGTTGTCGTCTCGATATAATCTGTATTGTTATGAACAGCAGCAATTGAATTATCCTTTAAGAAAACACTTGTATATGATATTGGGTATGCTGGATTTTTAAGACTAAATTCTGCATTATCTTTAATTATTTTTCTAATATCATTAAAGTCTTTTGAGACAACCTGATTATGCGCTTGTGAATCTCCGCCTAATACTACAGCAGTAAAGGAACTTTCTTCAAAAATATCTTTGTACTGTCCACTAGTTTCTACATTGGTATTGACATCATTCAGTAAGGCTTTAAAAGCAGCTTGTACATCCTTGCTCTTAGAGCTTGTTTCTAATTTCACATAAATTGTTCTGCCATAAGCTACATTTGACACCATAACGGGAGGAGCATCATTACTTACTCCTTTACGAGTTAACTCTTCAAAAAGAACACTATCATCAAAAAGGTCTGATGGATTGTTAGGTAGTTCTGCACTTACGGTATAAAATATTTGTTTATATGCCGCAACCATCACCTTTTTCTCTCCACTTTCAATCGCATTAAAGTCAATTCCCAGTGAATTGTCAAGAACTTTGGCGTTAACATTCAGAGTGCTTGCTATTTGAGATTTGCTATAAACCATAGATTCTGAATATTGTAGTCTTGCAGGTAAAGTATGGGTTGTTGAATATTTTTCATTCCAAGTAGATACTAACTCATCTACTGCCCCAGATACATTACCATATGTTGGATTATCCACGGTTACAGTATTTTCTCTTTTCATACCAGGTAAGTCTATGCTAATATTTAGCGGTTTTCTTTTGGCCACCAATAAACTAGGTTGATTGTCTACAAAAGCTTTGTTTGCAAGTTGTAATGCTCCTGGATAGGTACGATTCGCCATAGAATCGATAATTGAAATATCCACCGGTGACGTTGTAAGTGATTTTTTATTACGTTCAACTACTATAAATTTATCTTTTGAGTTTTTACCTTCTTTTGGAACAAAACTATTAATCTTATCACCATTCACTGCCAAAACTTCGCTGTTATTGTAGTTCAAGTTTGCTATACCAGTATCAATGTCATTAGGTTTGCTTTTTTCACTAGCTGAATTGGTATCAAGTGTTTCAGCAAAGGAAATAATTGGATAATTAATAATGCATAAACAAACAGATAAACTTACTAAAAATTTTATTACTTTAAAATAATTTCGCTTTCCCAAAAAAATCCTCCTCCTTTTTTAGGAAATTATACCACAAGAATATTTTAAATAAATATAGTAGTTTAGTTTCATATTTCGGTTGACGTGTAGTGCATTTGATGTGATTCTCTATTAGTTAAGCAAAGTATTTTTGATTATGCAATAAAAAAAGACACCTACTTGTGACGGTGCCTTTTTGGAATGAGACTAGTATTTGATTTTGAGAGTATCCCCCTCGACATAAACTCCCTCGGAACGGGAAATCGGCAGCTTTTGCTCTGCTGAGAAGCCAATCGTTTCTCCATCCCTTAAAGTGACGTTCTCATCTACAATATATCCGGAAATAGTAATCAAAAAGTCACGCATCTCTTCAGGGGATGCTTGGCTGTCCAGGATTTCAATTTCATCCTTGCCAAAGGCTTTTAGCCCATAGGTATATCCATTGACCCCGGTTTCCGTTCCGACAAGGCCGAAATAAACCAGATTCAGTAAAGGGAACATGTCGTCATCCTTCATCATTTCAGCCATATCTAGATAAAGTTCAGGCTGAAATACGGTGCCGCATGTATAGATCCCTATTGCGTTAGGTAGCTTTAGGCAACTGGCCGCTAGCTTGGTGTATAGCCTGCCGCTGTCCAGCGGGGAGCCCGAGCGTGTAAATACAGCCAGAATGATTTGAGCTACATGCGTTTGGGTAACCTCCACGGCTTCTTTCCACAGATAGTTTCCCTGTGCATAATACTCAGCCTCACCATCTGGTATGGGAGCATCGACAAAACTTACTGCTAACATGCAGTCGTCCACCTCAAAGACCAAGGTTCCTTCCTTTGTTTCTTCGTCGTTTTCATCATCCTCTTCTGACGAGCAGGTGATGTTCCAATCATTCAAAAGGTTGGCTTTTATCTGATCAAGATCACATTCTGCAGAGTTAAGCAGAACGAACCCGTTAAAAATACCAGAACCATTGTCTTGCGTTTCCGCCTCGTTCTCCATGGATTGGGCAGCTTCATATGCTGCGGCCTGCTGCATCCAATATTCTCGGATTAATTCTACCATCTTTACAGCTTCTTGCTCTGCAGTCGCAGGGTCATAAGGTTGCATCTCGCTGAATATATGGCCGCAATGCTCGGTGTCAGACGGGTCCTCATAGCCTCCACATACGCCAAGGAGCCATTTTCCGAGCATTGCTTTTTTATACCTGAATATATAGTAGTGCATATCATGTAAATCAAATTCTCCAGCAATTTCTATTTTGCTAGGTTCTCTCCCGAGTTCGCGTTCATCTGCAAGCCATTCAATCATGGATTGCATTGCTGCTTGTTGTTGAGCTGTCATTAATTTCTCCCCTTTATGAATGTATTATTCTACCATTATTATACCAGCTTTTATGGAAAGAAATAGTGAAGCAAGAATTATTCCTCTTATGGTAGATTACTCCTATTTCTATTATAGGAAGTCATTCATCGATTATTGAATGCTGGGATGAGTAGCAATATAATCCCGACTTTTTGGTCATAAAAAAATCCTCCATTCAATTGAATTGGAAGATAATTTCGGTACAATATTCACGTAATTTTCGGAGTAATAATAAAGGGATTCTACGTCAGTGACCGAATCCCTATTCTTTCAATGGTTTGCATGTGTAGTTCAAACGGTGAAATTTTGTAGATGTTCAGAACTAATACTATATGAAACAACCTTCTTCTTGTACTTCTTGACTACATCAACGTGATTGTCGTAACTAAAAACAAAGAAATTAAAATCTTTTTTGCCTCTTTTTACGTTCATGATAAATGGAGTAACATTAGTCTCTGGCTGTAAAAAGAATTTTTCATTACCTGGAAATATATAGTGTTTTTTCAAAAATGAAGCTTTATTAAAATAGTTTGTAAATCTATTTTTTTCTTCCTCTTCTAAATTCTTTCCATTAAATGTTACCGTAACATCTTTTGAATCAAGTTTTTTATGAAGTTCAAATTTACGTACCCCCCATCCCACAACTATACTGGGAGGGCTCATTAACAATTTAATAATAGATCCAATCACTATCGTAATAATCAAACCTGTTGTCATACCATACCAACTCTTTCAAAAATTTTATCATTTTAGTAGCATTTACTATATTACTATATTATTACCTACATTGCACATTATTTCACAAAAAATAATTAGTAATTAGGCTATATCGATGTTTAACCACCTACCTCTCAATGATAAGGGATTTATCTTTTTTATAACCATCCAATTCGAAGCTTTTTTGACCATCCATTCACCTTAAATTTTAAATTAAACCATCAAATCTAACACATTTTTAGTCATCCCATGTCTACATACTATTAAGAGCTTCTGCAAACCTTTTGATTCCCTCATCTATTGAATCTTCATCTTCCTTTGCGAAAGTAAATCGAACAAATCCATCTTTGGATCCCAGTGTAGAACCAGGAACATAAATGACGCCTCTTTTAATAGATTCTTCAAGCAATTGGATTTCATTATAATTTTTAAGTATTTTACACCATATATGAATACCACCTTGAGGAATAGAATATTCCACCTGATCTTTTAAATAAGTATCAAGGCTTTTTATTATTTTATCTCTCCTTTTTTCTAATTCCTTAATTAAACTTTTTATATGAATATGAAAATTTTCTGATTCTAAAAAATCATTCGCTATCCATTGTGTATAGCTAGAATGACCGAAGTCAACTTGTTGTTTTGCATCGGATAATCTTTCAATGACCGATGTTGGGCCAATAATCCACCCTATTCTTAATCCTGAGGCAACAATTTTGGACAAAGAACTAATGTATAATACGTTTCCATTCCTATCCATTGATTTAAGGGTAGAGATTTTCTCTCCCGAAAAAGCTGTTAAACTATACGGATCATCTTCTACTACTGGAATGCCAAACTTTGAGGATATGTCTAAAATCGCTTCTTTTTTCTTTTTATTCAATAAGGAGCCCGTTGGATTTTGAAAATATGGATTTAAAAAAATCATTTTAATTCGGTGTTTTTTATATAATGACAGCAAATCTTCTGGGTTCATTCCATCCTTATCGACAGGTAGATAATGTACTTTTATACCTGCTGATTTGAAAATTGGAAGATTATAATTGTAGGAAGGATCTTCTATTGCTATTGCATCTCCAGGCTTTAACAAACACTGTACAATTAAATGTAATGCTTGTTGCGCTCCTGAAGTTATAAGTATTGAAGAAGGATTAGTTTCGATTCCCCGACTTTTTTTTACGTGTTTTGTAAGGGTATTTCTAAGGATTTCATTCCCCAGTGGATGATCGTATCCTAGGCTTCCAATAAAAGAACGTGTTGACGTTATCTCGCTTAAAAAGCTTTTTGGGAAAAGTTCTTCTGACAATTCACCGGAAGCTAAATTTATTAATTTATGTTCAACAGCTTCTTTTCTTATTTTTTGCGTTACAGGTTGACTAGGTAAAAAAGAACCCGCCTCAATATACCTATTCCAGCTAGGAATCCGTTTTTTTGTTATACCCCATATATCTTTACTAATGGTAGTACCGCTTCCTCTATTTCTTTCAATTAGTCCCATCGATTCTAATTCATCATATGCATTAACGACAGTACTTCTGTTTAAACTTAGAGCACTTGCTAAATATCTCTCTGATGGTAATGGTTTATCAGGTGGAAATGTACCATCTGCAATTCCCTTTTCAATATATTCTGCGAGTTGTTTATAAATAGCTTTTTTCGCTTGTCTATCAGGTTTCCAATCCAACTATACTCACCTCATTAGTTCCTTCAAACTTGCTCTTTCTTCTTTAGCAGTGTTTTTTCAGGTAAAAGATTATATATTAATATTATTTCAATTGTATTTAACCATCCACTTCATTGTTATTCTAGCCATCCACTAAAAAAAATCAATCATCATTTTCTATTTTATAACCAATGGTACAATGAGCGTGAAATCCGCTGAAAGAAGTTAAAACGGAATAGTAAAGCTTTATTTCAAATATCCCCTTCTTTTTGGACAAAGAAAAAAGCGCCTTCACATACAATCCATTCGTACAGAAACTCGACTTACCGAGTACTGTAAAACTGAATCATTAGCAAAAGTGCTTATTTCTCTAGGTTTAACGTTATAAAACTGTATGTCCCAATATTCAAGTTGTTTTTGTGGTGTTCCAAGTAAGTCCTTTTTTTATGAAAAAAATCAAAGCTGGTGAAATTGGTTTTGTCCCAACCTCTTGACGCTTACTGATGAAGAAAATAAATAGATGTCTTCGAACATACCTTAAAGTATGCTCAAGCTTGTTTCCTTAATATCAGTGATTAGCATATGACCCGGTGCATGGGTAATTATAATAGAAGGTTTACTTTCCATTGCTACTGCTTGAGGGGTTACGCCACAAGCCCAAAATACTGGTATTTCCCCTGGCTTAATGGACACGGCATCACCGAAATCTGGTTTTGAAATATCCGTAATCCCTATTTGTTCAGGACTACCAATATGAATGGGTGCACCGTGCACATTTGGAAAACGCGAAGTAATTTGGATTGCACGAATCGCATCCTCGGGTGTCATAGGGCGCATACTGACAACAGTTGGTCCTTCAAACACACCTGCTTTTTCACACGCGATAGTTGTTTTATACATTGGCACATTACAGCTTTCTTGAATATGTCTTATTGGAATACCTGCTTCAAGAAGAGGTGTTTCAAATGTAAAGCTACACCCTATTAAAAAACCTACCATATCCTCTTCCCAATAATCTGTAATATCTAATACTTCTTCAGTTAAAATACCATCCCGATAAATACGATATTTCGGAATGTCCTTACGAATATCTGCATTTTCAGCAATCTTTGAAGGTATAAATGATCCAGGTTCTGTCACGTCTAATAATGGACATGGCTTTGGATTTCGCTGACAAAATAGTAGAAAGTCAAAGGCATGCTCTTTCTTCAAAATCACTAAATTTGCTTGGGTAAACCCAATCGACATGCCAGAAGTTGGTCCAGAAATTTCTTGCTTGCGAATAAGTTTACGGATCTCATTCGGCTCTAAAGTACTATATGTTGTCATCATCAATTCACTCCTTATCAATTATGCCTTGGCGTAATTGCGTCCGGATTTTGAATTGTGCCAGCACAATTCATTCCTTTGAAAATCCGTGACATCCGCCGGAGGCTTTTATCTTTATTCAGTAGGTGTTTGGATACCCACTGAAAAGGTACAAAAATCGCATTCATCTCACCACCTATAGAGGTGGGAGTCTTCTGCTGAATAAAGATAAATTAACCATCCATGAAAAGATGCTCATGGATGGTCGGTTGTTAGATTAACTAAAAATTTTCGGAATTTGTTCAATGAATGTAATAATGCTGAGATATCCCATAAGAACAACTACAATTGCTCCAGTTACAGTTAACCAACGTGGATGCTTATATGTGCCAACAATTTCTTTTTTGTGTGCAGCAACTAATATAATGCCAAGTGATAATGGTAAAATCAGTGCATTTAATGCACCTACCAAAATTAACACATTAACAGGCTTACCAACCAAGGCAAAAGTTGCTGTTGACATGATGATAAATGCTATAATCACCCAATTATGATATTTATCAATGTTAGGGTGGAATGAACGAATAAATGAAACGGATGTATAAGCTGCACCTACAACAGAAGTAATCGCTGCAGCCCACATAATCATACCAAACATACGATAACCTATATTACCCGCAGCTAGTTGGAAAACAGATGCAGGTGGATTGGCAGGATCAATGACTAAACCTTTTGAAACAACACCAAGAACCGCTAAAAATAAAGCAACACGCATTACGCCAGTAATCAAAATCCCTGTCACAGAGCTTTTTGTTACTTCTGACAAGGATTCTTGTCCTTTGATGCCAGCATCCAAAAGGCGGTGACCACCAGCAAAAGTAATGTAACCTCCAACTGATCCACCAACCAAAGTTACAATCGCAAACCAGCTAATTTCTTTAGGCCAAACAGTGTTCACAATCGCTTCTCCTACAGGTGGTGACGTTTTAAAAGCAACGAATAGCATGAGTAGAATCATGACACCGCCAGCTATTTGCGCAACCTTGTCCATTGCCTTCCCTGCTTCTTTATAGATAAATATAAAAATAGCAAAAAGTGCACTTACAATGGCGCCCATAATTGGATCTACGCCAAGCATTGCATTTAACCCTAATCCAGCTCCAGCAACGTTACCAATATTGAATGCTAAACCACCTATAACAATCATAATTGCAAGGAGAACACCTAATCCAGGTAACACCTTATTGGCAATTTCTTGCCCTCGTAAGCCAGAAACAGCAATGATTCGCCAAACGTTTACCTGAGCGACAATATCTAGAATCAATGAAATTAAAATGACAAATCCAAAGCTAGCCGCTAATTGCTGTGTAAATACTGTCGTTTGTGTTAAAAAACCTGGTCCTATAGATGAGGTAGCCATTAAAAAGGCTGCTCCCATTAACACACTTTTACTTGCTGTTTTCTTAACAAATTTACCTTTTTTCTCTTGCTCGATCGCTGCTTCACTAACTTCCGTTTTTTTTGCTACCATTGACTTACCCCTCCTTGATTGCACGTACTGATATTTGATGTTCTGCTAATCTTGAATGAATATATTTTGCAAACTCTACAGCATGTTCCCCGTCCCCATGAATACAAATAGTATTTGCCTGTAATGGGATTTCGATTTGCTGCTGTGACAGCACAATTCCCTCTTTCACCATTCTCACAACCTGATTCACAGCTTGTTCCTTATCGGTAATCAATGCATCAGGTTGTTTACGAGATGTTAAAGAACCGTCCTTCTGATAGGTACGATCTGCAAACACTTCATGAGCTGTTTGAAGCCCTACTTTTTCTCCAGCTTTTGTTAATTCACTACCTGAGAGACCGAATAACACAAGTGAAGGTGAAATATCATAAATGGCTTGTGCAATTGCCTCAGCAATCGCTGGATTTTTAGCTGCCATATTATAAAGTGCTCCATGCGGCTTAACATGCTGCATGGTTTCATTGTAAGTCGTTAGAAAACCTTGCAATGCTCCAACTTGATAAATAACCATATCATAGGCTTCCTGTGGTGTGATGTTCATCTCACGTCGTCCAAAGCCATTTAAATCCGGTAATCCTGGATGTGCCCCGATTTTCACACCATTAGCAATGGCTAGCTTAACTGTCTCTCGCATGACTGTTGGATCTCCTGCATGGAATCCACAAGCAATATTAGCAGAGGTTACATATTTTAAGATTTCTTCTTGCTCTCCAAGTCGATAACGACCAAAACTTTCCCCTAAATCACAGTTTAAATCAACTCGAAACATCTTCTTCCCCCCGTTTTCTTCCCACTAAAGTAGTTACAATGAATACGTTTACAACTATTTTGTACCGATATTCGGAACTTGAGTTTTGAAATTTAAAAAAATCTTAACATATTTTATAATTACTGAAAAGTATAAATTTAAAATTTTGAGAAAGAATATTTTTTTTAAAATTTTCATATAAATTAAACTTGTTTTTGTTTATTCTTTAAATATAATATTAATAATCCGTTATTTAAAACTGATATACCGAATTACGAAACTTCAGGAGATGATTTTTATGCTGAATTTAAAAGAGAATGTACAGATAAGACCTTTAAGCGATTCTGCACTAGTCATACATGTAGGTGAAGGAATCAGTGAGGCAATTCACAACAAAGTTAAAAGTGTATTAAATTTATTAGAGAGAAATCCATTTGAAGGATTCATCGAGGTTGTGCCTGCCTATAATAATGTGACAGTTTATTACAATCCGATTGAAGTATACTTTTCAAATATAGAAAAAGGAGGCGAAATACCTTACGAAAAGGTGAAAGCAACAATTCTTTCTTTATTGAACCAATCTCACATAGTTGAAACAACGAAGGAACGTGTGGTAAAAATCCCTGTAGTATATGGTGGTGAAATGGGACCAGATCTAGAATTTGTAGCCTCTTATCATGGTTTAACACCTAATGAAGTCATTAAAATTCACTCTTCTGTAGAATATCTTGTTTACATGATAGGCTTTGCTCCAGGTTTTCCGTTTATGGGAGGTATGGACAGACAAATTGCAACACCTCGCAAAGAAACTCCACGGTTATCGATTACTCCGGGATCTGTTGGAATTGCGGGCAATCAAACAGGGATTTACCCATTAGAAACTCCAGGTGGATGGCAAATCATCGGACGAACACCTTCTCGTTTGTTTCTACCTGAACAATCTCCTCCAACCTTATTACAACCGGGTGATCGAATTCAGTTTGTACCAATTTCGTTGGAAGAATATAAGAGCGAATGGGAGATGGAAACATGGGCATAAAGGTATTACAGCCAGGTATGCTGGCAACCATTCAAGACCTAGGAAGATATGGGCTACAAAAGTTTGGTGTTATTGTCGGAGGAGCAATGGATTCAATTTCCTTACGAATTGCGAATTTACTTGTTGGAAATTCGGAAGGAGAAGGCGCTCTTGAGGTGACGCTTTATGGAACAACCCTTTTATTTGAAACTGATGAACTGATCGCAATTACAGGTGGCAATTTACAACCTACAATAGACGGAAAAGAAGCACCAATGTGGCGACCACTTTTGATTCAAAAAGGATCTGTTTTAAAATTTAATACTGCGATTAGTGGTTGCCGAGCCTACGTATCGTTTAGTGGCGGAATTCAAGTGCCCAAAGTGATGAGCAGTAAAAGCACCTACATACGTGCTGGAATTGGAGGATTTCAAGGTAGAAAATTGCTGAAGAATGATGTCTTTGAATTAGATAGACGATCTGAGTTAGGCGAGGATCTTTTTAAACAATTAAAAAAAGAACCAACATACCTTTCTTGGTCAGCTGATTACACATCCTTTGTTACATTTAAAAAAACGCAAACAATCCGCTTCATAAGAGGCTCTGAATATCAGCATTTCGATGAGGAGAGTTTAAAAAATTTCCTTTCAATGCCTTACACCATCACAACATACGCAGATCGAATGGGCTATCGATTAGAAGGAGAGGCTATTCAATTAAAAGAGCCATTTGAATTATTATCCGAAGGGGTTACATTTGGAACAATTCAAGTGCCTGCCAATGGGCAACCTATTATTTTAATGGCAGATCGTCAAACAACTGGTGGCTATCCTAAAATAGGACAAGTGATTTCTGCCGATTTACCATCATTAGCACAAATGCAAGCAACTGGTCGAGTCTATTTTAAAGAGGTCACTCTTGAAGAAGCTCAATTGGCATTAATACATCAAGAAAGAAAACTAAAAGAATTAGCATTTGGGCTCCGTTTAAAAAGGGTATAGCAACTATAAGTAGAGGCTATTCTATCGTCCAAAATTCGTTTATTTAGATAGTAATGTTTTCAGTTAGCAATTTCAGCGCAAAATGGGTAATCTCAAATGACTTTTGAGACTACCCATTTTTT
This sequence comes from Lysinibacillus sp. TE18511, assembly GCF_054062295.1. Taxonomy (NCBI): domain Bacteria; kingdom Bacillati; phylum Bacillota; class Bacilli; order Caryophanales; family Bacillaceae; genus Lysinibacillus; species Lysinibacillus sp. TE18511. The sequence goes on along the minus strand of NZ_JBSSFD010000040.1, from coordinate 26,297 downwards.
AAAGCTGTTCATACCCCAATTGTTTAGAAATCTCTGCGGTAGCCTTCTTAAGTTTATCGACGAAGATTTCAACGTTTTCCCCTCGATAATTGCTTTCTAGTCCCGCAATACTCATTGCTGCAACGACTTCTCCTTTATGATCGTAAATCGGTGCTGCAACAGCAGATGTATAATTTTCTAATTCTGAATGGCTGATTGTATAACCAAGTTCTCTAGCCTGCACAATCGTTTCAAAAAGCCTTTCCTTTTCTGTAATCGTCCCCATTGCAAATGATTTAAGTTCTACCGATTCGAGATATTCCTTTATGTCTGCATCTGGTAAAAAGGATAAAACAGCACGAGGGCATGCCCCTGCATAAAGAGGACTTTTTCTACCAATTGCTGTGTAGAGTCGAACTTTTTGCTTCGTATCTATTTTCTCGATATAAACAGCATCATCACCATCACGAACGATTAAATTAATCGCTTCTTTTACATCATTATGTAACTCATTCATAATTGGATCTGCAATTTTTCGCACATCTAGGCGCGTTGATACTAAATGTCCAAATTTAAGGAAGAGAATACCTAACCTATATTTTGCATCAGTTCCCTTTTCTAAAAATTCCATTTCCTCAAAAGATTTCAACATGCGGAAAGCAGAGGTTTTAGGGATTCCTGATAACTCAATTACTTCTTGAAATGACAGTTCAGTATGATCGATAAATAAATTTAAAATATCCATTGAACGGATAACCGTTTTATTATTATTTGTCAATTTAAGTTTTCTCTCCCTTCTATACTAGATTTAATCTAATCATCATTTTTCTTTTCTTAATTAATAATTATACCTAACATCTTACTATTTTTATATACCTTGTAAATCAGATTGACAAAGGCATAAAAAACAGGAGCAAAGAATGGCTGCTTTGCTTCCATGCTCTTTACCCCTGCTTGTTATTCTTATTTTGATTCCCTCGATTACTATGCTAGTTAAAAAATGCGGATATTCTATTTTTGTCCTACGCTTTGACGTTTTTCCTTAAATAAAATCACTCCAATCAAACCAACGATGGAGAAGATCACTGGCGTGATGAAACCATAGTAATATCCATCAAATAGATTTCCTGAAGTTGATTGAAAATGATCCAATATATATCCAAAAATGATGGGTAGCAATACAGCACTTAGAAAGCCGCCCGTATTCGCAATCCCTGAAACAATTCCAGATTCCGCTAGATTAAAAGATTGCCGTACAGCTGCAAAGGTTAATGCACTTGCCCCATATCCAAAGCCAATAATAAAGAAAATAATAATTAGAAAGAAAAAGGAAAGAAAACCACCCTAATAAAACAATGATATGAACAACAATATACGGTCTTTTAATTGTTTCTAACCGACTTGAAATCCAACTAGCTAGAGGTGCTCCAATAAGTGCCCCGATAAGACCGATCATAATCAGCTGGCTGGCATCTGAACGAGTCATTTCATACATATCCATCCCATATGGTACTGCCCACGAACTGATAAATCCTACATAACCGCCGACTACCCCAAAATGGCAAAAGAATAGAGCCCACGCTTGCGGATTTGAAAATATTTCTGACTACGTTTTTTTGAATGTTCTTCATGCACAATTTTTTATTATTTTTTTACGACTAGCACTAAACACCGTTAGATAGATGCTTCTGTTAGCCAATTTTCGATGAATGGATGGATTTCGTTAATTGCTTTTCGGCCAGTTACAACAGATACGTGACCTGTATTTACATAATGAAGTGTTTTATTTTTACTTGAAACTTTGTCATTGAGCGGCTCAATTTGTTGTGGTAGAACAATATTGTCACGCGTTGCGACAATATTTAACAAATTGGCTTTGATTTTGGAAAGCTCAACCTTGTGTCCACGGATATAGAGCTCATCTCTAATCAACTTATTTTCTTGATAAAATTCACTAATCCACTGTCTGTATGATTCACCAGGGAACGGAATCCCATCGTTAAGCCATTTTTGCATAAGCTTCCAGTTTAATACGAAATCTTCATTCTCTACTCGATCTGCAAGACTGATGTATGGGCCGTAAACATTCGAAATTGGATTTAGCAGTTTATTGCCATAATCAATCATTTCGAATGGTACATTGCCAAGTGTATCGACTAACTGATCTAAATTGAAGTATCGCTTATCCAACCAATTTGAATAATGTCCAGCATCTTCAAAATCAATTGGACTCGTCAATAAAATAAGATTTCGAATCGGCAAGTGCGGATGAAGTGCAGTAAAAATAGCTGTCATTGTCCCACCCATGCAATAGCCAAGAAGTGAGATCTCTTTTGCCGCAGAAGTATGAAGCACCTTTTTTACAGCACGCGGTATATAATCCAATATATAATCATCTAGTTTCATGTGTCGGTCTTCATGACCAGCTGTTCCCCAATCTAACAAGTAGACATCATGTCCCTGATTTGTTAAATGCTCGATTAAGCTGTTGCCCGGATAAAGATCCAATATATATGGTTTATTAATCAGGGCATAGATCATCAGAATCGGAACTTTATTCGTTTTCTTTAATGCAGGCTGATAACGATATAACTTTGTTTTGTTTTTTGTCCAGACTACTTCTTTAGGTGTCTGGCCAACTTTGGGTTCAGGTTCCCTTGTAATGACTTCTGTCAAACGTCTGAAACGATTAAAACTTTTCTTAGAATCTCCTTGCATTTGATTGATCCAATCTTCTAATTCTTGCGTACCAAGATTCATCATGCGACCCCTCCTTCAGTATCGTTCACCCATAAAAAGAGCTTCTCTAGGAAGCTCTTACCATTAGTTACATATACAATCCGCCGTTTACATTGATTTCTTGACCGGTAATATAACTCGACTTTATGAGGAATAGAACCGTATCAGCAACCTCATCAGTTTGCCCTAAACGTCGCATTGGCACTTTAGCAATTATAGATTCCTTCACATTTTCTGGCATCGCCAAAACCATCTCTGTCTCAATGAAACCTGGGCAAATTGCATTTACAGTAATACCATTCTTTGCAGTCTCCAGCGCTAGTGATTTTGTAAAGCCCAGTAATCCAGCTTTCGAAGCCGAATAGTTTGTTTGACCGAAACCACCAGATTGACCGATAATTGAACTGATATTGATAATTCGTCCATATTTCTGTTCGAGCATATGATTGATTACTTCAGATGTCGTCTTAAATACACTATTTAAATTGACATTAATTACTTCTTCCCATTCTTCAATCGACATCTTTCGGAATGTTTTATCTCTTGTAATTCCAGCATTATTGATGAGAATATCAATTTGGCCGTAACGTTCTAAGACTTCCTCAATAAATTTATGGACATTATCTGCCACCATTACATCTGCTTTAAATGCAAATGCAGTGCCACCCTCTTGTTCAATTTCGTGAACAATGTCATCTGCTTTTCCCGAACTACTTTGATAGTTAATCGCAACTAGTGCTCCATTTCTTGCTAATACCTTAGCAATTTCTGCACCAATACCACGTGACCCACCTGTGACAACTGCTACTTTTCCTTCAAGAGGCTTTACATATTCAGCTGGTTCTAAAACATTTGGTTGCAAATGTACCATAATTGAAATCACTCCTAATTCGTAAATGTTTAAAAAAATGAGAATTAAGTATTATTTCTTTGTGTTTGTATCCTCTGATGTTGATTGTGGTGTCGCCTTTGCCTCAGGCTGTGTTGCTTCAGTTTTCGTTGCAACGATGACTTCACCTATTTGTATTTTTTTATCCAGTTCTGTTAAAGCTTCTAACACCTTGTCGAATTTCTTCTCCAAGTTACCAACAGAACGTTTTAATTGGTTAATCTCTTTTGTCACTGTTTCACTATTTTCATAGAGTTGATGATCAATATCATCGATTTTATCTTCTAGGTTGATGACAAGTGAGGCAACATTTGCGACTTCATCTCGTGTAGGAATATTTGCTTGTTTGAAATAAGCTTCTGTAAAATTACTGATCATTTTATGATATTGCAAATAACTAGATTGGATTTTGCCTAACCCTTCAGAGAAGGATTCTTTTCCAAGTGTATCCTGAATAACGTCATGCCATGCCTTTTCAGTATGTTCGTACATATCCTTCCACATCGTAAAAGGTTCAAATGGAATTTTTTGAGTCAATGAATATCACCTCCTTAAATGAACTACCGTTGAGATCATAACATATATTTTCTATTTTTACATATTTTTTACTTTTATTTTACAAAAAATTCAAAATATTATTCTTTATGGCTCATCACCAAAAGGTGTGGATGACATTAGTTAAAACGTATGCTATGTATAAAAGTTGATTGGAGTCGAGGCTGGGCGACTCATCGGACGCCCCCAGGAAGCTTTGCTCTGTGCGAAAGCGTAGTGCTAACGTAGCGGCAGCAACAAAATGTTTTATCTGCGCGAAAGCGAAGCGGCAGCGACAAAATGTTTTATCTGCGCGAAAGCGAAGCGGCAGCGATAAAAGCGCACAGCCGGAACGGAAATCAACCACACGTTTTGGTGATGAACCTTCTTTATGCCTCTAATAAATTGGAAGTCTCATTATAAAATTACCTCATGAAACATTTTACAATCTACACCAAAGTACATGTTTATGTTTCTCTTTATATATTTATGAAAGCAAATTTAAATCTATGATGATTCTCTTTAAAATCAGTTCTTTTGGTGGGTATATAATCTAGGATTTACTATTTTTCTTTTATTAATTGCTTTAATTAGCAGTCGAGTACTACATTACACATTTATAAAAATAGAAAATCCTTCATTATTTTAAAATAATTTACCTTAGATTCCTAAAGTTGACAATTAAAACAGATAGGTGTAATTTACATGTATAAGTATTTTTATATTAGGTAGGTGGATAACGATGGAACATAAACCAGAAAAAGCAAAAAAAAGTAAAACAACAAGTATGGGTACGCCTAAAAATTTTCTTGTACCAATCATGTTGTTACATTTACGTGATTGGAATAGCCATGGCTATGAATTAATGGAGAAAATCATGCAATTTGGGATTGAATCAGTAGACCAAGGGAATTTTTACCGCTTGCTGCGACAACTTGAGAAAGATGCATTAGTAACATCCGAGTGGGATGTTACATCAGGTGGTCCAGCAAAGCGGATTTACTCAATTACAGAAGCCGGTGAACAATATTTGGAAATGTGGGCAGGATCTTTAAGCCATTATCAAAAAATGTTGGATCAGTTTTTCAATTTGTATAATCCCTTTTTCTCCCCTTTTAGATCTGCTTCTCAAACGAAGAATGATGACGACTAACGATAGGATGTTATGCAAAAATTTGCATTCATTATACATCTCATGAGTTTATGGAACCATGTTAAAGGAGGAATTATTAATGGCAACGGTACAAGACAAACAATTTGTAAACCAGGTGGATATGATTTGGGATGGTTGGCTAAACAACCTTAATGCTGTGCAAAATTTCCAAGAAGATCTGCAACAAAAAGCACTACAAGCATTCTCTTACCAAAAGGAACTGCTCAATTTTTCAGTAAAGACATTGAACACAATGGAAGAAGAGTCTAAAAAAGTTACAAAGGATTGGAACGAGAAAGTACTAAGCAAAGTAGAGCAAAGTAGAATCAACCAAGGTGAGCAAGTTTCCGAATGGTTGAACAGTATTCAAGATGTTACAGAAAGAGTCCAATTACTTTCATGGAGTCCGAGCCATGCAATGTTGGATTTGTTCATTGAATCACAAAAACAATTAGAAGCGACTATGAAAAAAGCGCTGGAAAGCCAACAAAAAGATCGTACTGAAAATTTTAAGAAAATAGAAGAATTAACTGAACAAATGAAAGCAACTCATAAAGGGATATTAAAGCTTACTAAGTCTTAAAATTCCCTATTGAGTTAACCCCTTTCTACAACATGAATATGGAGGTTTTAAGAAAGTGCCTAACTACGAAGAGATCCATATAGGCGATAAGGCTAGTTTTACAAAAACTATTTCCGAATCAGATGTCTATCAATTTGCAGGAATAACAGGTGACTTTAACCCAGTCCATGTGAATTCTGAGTATGCAAATCAAACCATTTTTAAGGAACGTGTTGTACACGGAATCCTTACAGCTGGTTTCATCTCAGCAGTACTAGGGACAAAACTCCCTGGAACAGATACAATTTATTTATCACAAAAAGTGGATTTTAAAGCGCCTGTCAAAATTGGAGACACCGTCACGGCTGAAGTCGAAGTCTTAGAGAAAAAAGACCGAAAAAAAATAATTCGCCTACGCACAATTGTCAAAAACCAATTGGATGAAATTGTCGTAGATGGAGAAGCAGTTGTTATGAAATGATTAAACAAAAGTAGACGATTATGTTCCAAGTTTGAGCTGGCACAATCGTCTACTTTTTTGTCGCAATTGACTTCAATTTTCTTCAACCACTAAATTTATATAATATCAGGAGTGTTGTTTAACCAATTTTCCCCACTACTACTAAAGTAGTAAGTTGATTTCCGCTACGGGTTACTCGCTTTCCGCGGGCAAGCATCGAGCCGCTTCCTTCACTACCATGTCTCAGACCGAATCACGCTCGAAATAGCTACGGGAACGATTGAAAAACTGATCCGTAATAAGCGCGCTCAGCTTCATCCAGAGGCCTTTATCCATTCAGATCAAGGGGGTCCCACGCTATCAAACGCTCTTAAAAAAACATGGCTTAGGTCAATCGATGTCACGCCGAGGAAACTGTTGGGACAATGCGCCACAGGAATCATTTTTCGGTCATTTTAAAGACGAAGTAGACTTTAGCTCCTTGAAGACACTTGAGGAACTAAAAGCGAAAATCAATCACTATATGGTCTATTACAATAATTATCGTTATCAATGGAATCTAAAAAGGATGGCTCCTGTGCAATACAGAAACCATCTCTTAGCGACTTAATCTCTTTTTTTAGTTTTGTCCTTGACTTGGGTACCACATCAGATTTACGTTCCCTACCAATTTTCTCCTTCTTTTCATTTCAAATAACATTATTTCTCTTATTCTATTTAACTGCGAACGCCGAAGTTGAATCTGCTGCTAGTTCTACTTGTAGATCCGTATATGGTAATCCATGTGCATCAGCTACCGCTTTATATACTATTTTTCCATTTACTACGTTTATCCCCTTCGCTAAAACAGGACTATCTAAAGCAGCTTGGCGATAGCCTTTATTAGCTATTTGCAAACCGTATGGAACAGTTACATTTGACAAGCCCATTGTTGAGGTACGCGCGCAAGCACCTGGCATATTCGCAACTGCGTAATGCACAACACCGTATACTTCATAAGTAGGATTACTATGAGTAGTAATTCGATCAATTGTTTCAATAGAACCCCCTTGATCTACCGCTACATCCACTACAACAGACCCCTTTTGCATCGTTTGAATCATTTCTTTTGAAACTAATTGTGGTGCACGTGAACCTGGAATTAGCACAGCACCAATTAACAAATCTGCTGTTTTCACTGCTTCAGCGATATTGTAGGTATTTGATGCAAGTGTACGAACACGTCCTTGGAACATATCATCTATTTGACTTAAGCGTGTAATATTAACGTCTAAAATTGTTACGTTTGCACCTAATCCTACTGCCATTTTCGCAGCATTCGTCCCGACAACTCCAGCACCTACAATCACTACATTTCCAGGTGCAACACCAGGAATACCACCTAAGAGAACTCCTTTTCCTCCTTTAGAATTTTCTAAAAACTGTGCACCAATTTGTACAGACATTCGGCCTGCAACTTCACTCATTGGCGTTAACAACGGTAAGGCACCTGAATCTAATTGAATTGTTTCATAAGCAATTCCAGTAACTTTACTTTCAAGCAAAGCTTTCGTTAATTCTGGCTCTGGAGCTAAATGTAGGTATGTGTAGAGAATAAGATTCTCTTTAAAATATTTGTACTCCTCCTGAATCGGCTCCTTCACTTTAATCACCATATCAACATCCCAAGCTTCCTTAGTCGATTTAGTAATTTGAGCGCCTACATCTAAATAATCTTGGTCTGTAAATCCACTACCTAGCCCTGCACTCGATTCAATTATTACTTCATGACCACCTTTTTTGTAAGCCTCTACACCTGCTGGAGTAATTCCTACTCGATTTTCATTATTTTTTATTTCTTTAGGTACACCAATTATCATTATATTTCCTCCTACCTATTTTTTTATTAGTTTTGGTTTATAACTACAAGTTTCATTTCTGTCATTTCCTCAATTGCATACTTCAGCCCTTCTCTTCCCATACCACTTTCCTTTACGCCACCATATGGTAGATGATCTAAACGGAATGTAGGAATATCATTTATAATGACACCACCTACATGGAGTTTTTGCGTTGCCTGTAAAGCAACATGGATATTATCTGTATAAATACCAGCTTGCAAACCATATTTGGAGTCATTTACTTGGTCAAATGCCTCTTGAATAGATGTAAACTTCATAATAGATACGATTGGTGCGAATACCTCCTGACAGGAAACCTTCTGCTCCGGTTTTACATTTAATAGTACGGTAGGTTGTAAGATATTCCCTTCAGATTCTCCACCAGTTGCAATAATTGCCCCTTGCCCCTTTGCTTCTTCAATCCAACTTAATGTTCGTTTTACATCTTGTGGACTAATTAAGGCTGAAACATCCGTTGTAGGATCTAGGGGATCACCAAGTTTCAACTCTTTTGTAGCTGCTACAAATTTATCTACAAACAAATCATACATTTTTTCGTGAACATAGATTCGTTGAACTGAAATACATACCTGCCCTTGGAATGCAAATGCACCGGAAACGACACGTGGAATTAATTTATCAATATTAACATTTTCATCGATAATAACAGCCGCATTAGAACCCAATTCAAGCGTTACTTTCTTAAGACCTGCTTGATTGCGTATGCCAATACCTACAGCGGGGCTACCTGTAAAAGAAATCTTTTTCACGCGATGATCCGTGACTAATTTGTTACCAATTAAAGAACCTGCACCAGTAACGATATTTAACGCACCCTTCGGTAATCCTGCCTCTGCTAATAATTCACCAATAAAATAGGAAGTTAATGGTGTTTGACTTGCAGGTTTTAATACAACCGTGTTACCTGATGCTATTGCTGGCCCTACTTTATGAGCTACTAGATTCATTGGGAAATTAAAAGGTGTAATGGCTGCCACGATGCCTAATGGTTCACGAACCGTATAGGCAATGCGCCCGTCTCCACCGGGGGCAGCATCCACAGGAATTGTTTCTCCGTGTATTCGCTTTGCTTCTTCAGCAGCAAATTTATACGTTTGAATTGTACGCTGAACTTCAGCTTTGGCGGTTGAAATAGGCTTGGCTGCTTCTAGTGCTATTAGCTCTGCTGCTTCTTCAGCACGTGCTTCTAATAAAGTAGCTAATTTTTCAAGAATAATCGCACGCTTATACAAAGGCATATTCGCCATCGTTTTACGTGCAGCATCGGCAGCTACTAAAGCTGCTTCTACTTCCTCGACATTTGCCTTCGGTATTTCTGCAATGACCTCGCTACTATATGGAGAGTATAATTCTGTATACTCTGCTGCTTCCACCCAATCCCCATTGATAAATAAATTTTTCCTCAATATAATTACCTCACCTTTCGTATTACAACTTATTTGCCAATACTAATCATTCAGCTACCCAAGCTAGAAGCATTATGAGAGACACTATCTTAGTTTGAAATGGATATTCCCAAAAGTTAGCGATGACTAACTCTCGCTCCACTTAATAATATAATTTGCCAAAACATTAGTTACTTCTACTATGCTATCTAAATGAACACATTCATCTGGTCCATGCATATTTTCTCCAATTGGCCCAAAGCACAATCCTTGTTTTCCGTAATACTGAGTAAATCGTGCATCATTCCCTCCAGCTCTTCCAACCATTATTACTTTATGTCCCATAACATCTTCTGCATTTTCGATGAATAATTTTACAAAAGGGTTCTCAGGATCTTGGTACCATGGCTCCGTTGACCATCCAAACCACTCTATAACAGGTGGATTTTTATCCATCCACTCATCGCCTAAGACAGATTTCATAATCGCATCTTGTACTAGTTCCTTAATTTCTTCGCGAGTTTCCCCTGGGATAAAACCAATTCTTCCTTCGAGGATTGCTTCCCCTGGAACTGTCGATACCCAGTCCCCAGCTTTTAGTACACCTAAGTTTAAGTGAACGGACTGTCCAGACCCCTTTTCAAATAAATCAAACTTAACATTTTTAGCACGCCATTCACTTAATTCATCCAGCGCACTAAGGATTTTCATCATTTTTGAAATAGCATTTATGCCTTCATGCGCTAAACCAGCATGCGCTGTTCTTCCCTTTACGTACACTCGGAAATACATAATCCCCCCATGACTTATTGTCATATTCAAATTATGTGGCTCTGTCGAAATGTACCCATCTGTTACGAAGCCTTCCTCCAAACATGCTAAAGCTCCGCCTCCACCACCAGCTTCTTCTTCTATAACTGAATGTAGCTGAACATCTCCAGCAATTGGATAACCTAAATCAATTAATGCTTTCAATGCGAACCAATTTGAAATAAGTCCTGCTTTCATATCGGCAGAGCCTCGACCGTATAACTTGTTTCCAATAATAACTCCACTCCATGGGTCCATTGTCCAGTTTGAATATGGTTCTGGAGAAACAACATCTACATGCCCATGAATCGTTAATGACTTACCATTGGAGACACCTTTATGTATTCCGATAATATTTTTTCGGTCTTCAAACGGAATACCTGAATCAATAAACGCTTCATGAGCTGAAACCTTCTCATATTTTGGTTCAATCTCATGCAAAATCAAGTTAAGTTCTTCATATTTTTTTTTCATGTATAATTGCATCTCTTGTTCATTACCAACAACGCTTTTTATACGTACGACATCTTGAATTGTTTTAAATAATTCTTCTTTATTTTCTTCTATATACAGTCGAATTTTTTCTTTCAAAGCAATCACTCCTTTATTTACTTCTTGTGTCATTAAAAAGAGGAAGATTATCTAAGAGATTCTCATCCTCTAAAAAGTTAATTCAAGACTTTAATCTTATCTTCATTAAAAATCTCTTTATCTAATGACTCCAAGTCATCAATAGAGTCCATGCTTCCAAGTTCTTTTTTAAAGAATCTTGTTATAAACAGCATGTAAATGATTCCGATTATTAGCCAAACGATTCCACCTATAAATGCATCAGCGTGTAAATGATACCAAAGAACTCCAGTAGCTAATGCTCCGAAAGAAGGCATTATTAAGTATTTAACGGTTTCACTGCCTGATCTCCTTTTCTGACGAATATAGAAATGAACAATAACAGATAGGTTAACGAATGTGAATGCAATTAATGCCCCAAAGTTAATGACTGAAGCAATTAATTCTAAATTTGGTCCAATTGCAAATAATGATACGATTCCCGTCAAAACAATCGTAAAAACAGGCGTTCTAAATTTAGGGTGTAAGTATCCGAAAGTTTTTTTAGGAAGTACACCATTTCTGCCCATAACAAACAGCAAACGAGATGCACTTGCATGAGATGCAAGTCCTGAAGCTACAGTAGCAGCGAAAGCTCCTGCAATGAAAAGCAGTTGGAATAACTCCCCTCCTACATATAAACCAATTTCCGGCAATGTATCATCTACATTTTCGAACACAGAAAAATCGGGGAATAATGCTTGTGTAAAATAAGAAGCAATAAAGAAAATACCCCCACCGATTAGAACAGTTAGAAGGATTGCTCTAGGAACTGTTGATGTATCCTTTGCTTCTTCCGTATACATAGTTATTGCGTCGAAACCGATAAACGAGAAAGCTACTACTGTTGCCCCAGTTAAAACCGCTATTAATTTCACATTTTCATGTGATAGTGGATGAATCGTGAATAAAGTACCATTTCCCATACCGTGATAAAGTTGTACAGAAGCAAGTATTAAGAAGATACTTATTAAACAAATCGTGAAAACAACGAGTATAAAGTTTAAGCCGGATGTTGATTCCATACTATAAGCATTAATTGCAGTTACTACAATGACATAAGCAAAAACCCAAATCCAAACAGGTACATTCGGAAACAGAGATTCCATATATATTCGAATAATTAATGCATTAACTAAAGGTAATAATAAATAATCTAATAACGATGCCCATCCTACGAGGAATCCTAGGTGAGACCCCATTGTTTCCCGGGTGTAAGTGTATGCTGAACCAGCAGCCGGGAATACCTGTACCATCTTTCCATAACTAATCGCTGTCAATACCATTACTAACAAGGCGACAAAATACGCCATTGGTACTACACCATTTGTTAATTTTGATACAATACCAAACGTATCAAAGACCACTGTAGGCGTCATATATCCTAATCCCAGAGCAACAATTGACCAAACACCTAATGACCTTTTGAGCGTAGTGTTATCTGTCATTCATCCATCCCCTTACATATTTTTAGCTGCTTCATTAAACTGCGACGAATCAATCTCATCTGTTTTGAGCACTGGTGGTTTATGCTTAAGACCTTTTGTCATAAATAATAAATAAATAACACCAATTCCTAACCAAACACTACCAAGAGCAATCGAATAAAAATCTAGGTTGATAAGCAAACAAGTTGTAAGTACTGCTCCGATTAATGGAAAAATCAAATAGAAGATAGTTCCCTTTAAGGAGCGTTCTTTTCGCTTACCGTAATATAAAAAAACGACGGATAGATTCACAGCAGTAAATGCAAGTAGGGCGCCAAAGTTAATGAAAGACGCGACAAAGGTTAGACTTAAAAACAATGCAGATAATGATAAAAGACCAATTAATAAAATGTTGTTAACCGGAGTTCTCGTTCTTTTATTTAGTTTTCCAAAAAAATTTTTAGGTAATTGTCCATCTCTTCCCATTGCGTATAATACACGTGCAGCACTTGCTTGAGATGCGGACGCGGAACCAAATACAACCACTGCAGTTTTTGCTAGGAATGCTGCTTGTAAGGCATTCCCGCCTACTAGGAAAACAATTTCATAGGAAGCAGAATCAGAATCTTTAAAACTCGTATAATCTGGCCAAACATTATGTGCTAAATAAGATACGACAACAAAACATAATCCACCAATTATTGTTACTAAAGATATTGCACGCGGTATGTTTTTCTCCGGATTTTTTACTTCTTCTGAAAAAGTAGAAACTGCATCAAAACCGAGGAAAGAGAAACATAATAGTGCAGCACCAGCAACTATATACTTAAATGACTCCTCGGTATTAATAAAGGGATCAAGGTTAAATAAAATGCCAGTCCCGGTTCCAGTTACTATTGATTTAACTGATAAGATGCAAAAGACAATTATAAATAATGCTGATAAGCCTATTACAATCATGTTGATATTTGCGCTTAACTTTACACCTCTAACATTTACAAACGTCACAAGAACTATTAATGTAAATATCCAAACATACTGTGGAACTTCAGGTATAGCAGCTGAGAAGAAAATACCAAATAGTAAAAAGTTAACCATTGGAATCAAGAGATAATCCATTAAAATTGCCCATCCCACTAAGAAACCTACATGAGAATTAATAGCTTTTTGCGCATAGGTATAGGCAGATCCCGCAATGGGGTACGCTTTTGCCATTTGACCATAACTATGAGCCGTAAACATCATCACAATTAATGCAAGTACATACGATCCGGCGACCATTCCATGAGATATTTTAGAGGCTATACCGTATGTGCTAAACACTGTAGTTAAAGCCATAAAGGCCATCCCAGTAACAACAACAGACGTTAAAGAAAGCGATCTAGACAAATTAACTGGATGTTTTATTTTTGTTCACTCCTCGAATAGTAATAAAAAAATCTTCCCGGTAAAATGATCAATTAACTAAAATAGTAGGATTGTAGACTGATTCACTATCAATTTCGCCTTGGCGTAATTGCGTCCGGATTTTGAATTGTGCCCGCACAATTCAAAATCCGTGACATCCGCCGGAGGCTTTATTTTCATTCAGTAGGTGTTTGGACATCCACTGAAAAGGAACCAAAACCGCATTCATCTCACCACCTGTAGAGGTGGGAGTTTTCTGCTGAATGAAGATATACAACTTCACCATCCATAATGGTTAACAAAACTTTCGTTTGCAGAATTTCTTTATTTTCTATTTCAAAGAGGTTTTTATCTAGTACAATAATATCTGCTAATTTTCCAACTTCTAATGTACCCAAATCTTTTTCTCTGAATGTGCTGTAGGCTGAACCTATTGTATACGCTTTCAACGCTTCTGCGAGTGTTATCTGCTCTTGACTATTCCACTCATAATCACTAGTAAAGTCTAATCTCGTAATCGCATGGAAAATTTCTTTAAAAGGATCTAATGTTGTTATTGGATAGTCTGTACCAAAAGCAATATACTCGACTGCGTCGTATAACGTTTTACATAAATACGTATAAGGGTCTTTTTCTTTACCGACACGCAATGTATGACTTTCTTTTGGCATCAATGCTAGATGAGAAGGCTGTACAGATGGAACAACCCCCAATTCTTTAAATCTCTTAATATCTGTTGGATGAATCACTTCAATATGCTCTAGCGCATGTCGTGAATCTCTCACACCATTATCCATCCTTGCTGCTTCAAATATATCTAGAGCAAGCCTAACTGCGCCATCACCAATTGTATGGAAACGAATTTGAAATCCTTCTTTGTCCGCTTTTGTCACCCAGTTTTTGATCGTTTCTACAGGAAAAGCAGTACTCCCTCGTGTTATAGGTTTGTCTAAGTATGGATCTAACATGTATGCGGTATGTCCAGTTACAACGCCATCAATAAACTGCTTAAGTCCTGCAAGCTGTAATTTTTCGGAATTGTACTTTTCACGCAAGCTTATCGCTCTATCTATATCATCATTTAACTCAGGGTAAAGATGAATTCGAGTCGTAAGTTTTCCGGCTTCATCATATGCCTTATACATATCGAAACTATTTAACTTATCAAAACTACTTGCAAACAAATCATTTACTGATGTAATGCCTAATTGAGCTGATTTTTTTAAGAACTCTTCAAACAATTCTTCTTTCCGTTTATCCGGAAATGAGAGAGCAATATCCACAACTAAATTCATTGCTGTTTCAAGAAGAATTCCTGTGATTTCATTATTTTCATCTTTTTGAATCGTACCATTAGGAGGGTCTTCAGTTTCATTTGTAACCCTAGCATTTTCAAGTGCTAAACTATTAACCCACGAATAATGACCTTCTGCGTGGAAAAGAATAATCGGGCGATTAGGAACTACTTTGTCTAAAGAAAAACGTGTCGGCAAGCATTTCTCTGCCCAATTTGTATGATCCCATCCATAGCCTATAATCCACTCATCAGCATGCACGTTTTCCGAGAATTGCTTTACTAAACTAGTAACTTCTTCTTCTGAATGAGCATCCGATAAATTGATACTTGCATGCGAGAAAAGACTACCAAACATGAGATGAAGGTGAGCATCATGAAATCCTGGCATAATAAGTTGGTTGCCATAATGATATTCCTTCGTGTCTAAATCTATAAATGGTT
Organism: Lysinibacillus sp. TE18511; assembly: GCF_054062295.1. Classification (NCBI taxonomy): domain Bacteria; kingdom Bacillati; phylum Bacillota; class Bacilli; order Caryophanales; family Bacillaceae; genus Lysinibacillus; species Lysinibacillus sp. TE18511. The sequence continues at coordinate 10,704 of NZ_JBSSFD010000040.1, read as the reverse complement.
TTATCTCCTCCATCGAACCTACCGCAATGATTTTGTTACCTTTAATCGCAATAGCAGCTGGCTTTGCTTCATTTTCTAAACCTGTAAATACTGCTTCACTTGAAATAACTTTATCAGCGATAACCATTTATAACTCCTCTCTTTACCTAAGATTTACTTCTAATGGAACTCTTATAACAATCGATTGAAAGCGCTTACATAACTAAAGAGGTTAAATAATCGCAATAAACAATGGGCATCCACTGTTCGCCTATTAAAATAGGCGAACATAACGGACAAAAGACTCATACTAATTTAAGTTTATAAACCATATTTTTCCATTCCAAAAGTGTTGCATATTCTAATGACTCAACGTCCCCAGGTAAATAGCCAGGCATTATTTTATTTAGGATGAATCCGTTTTTCATTTGGAATGTTAATACAGGATCATATATTTTTCCTTTCATTACCTCAAGCGCATACTCATCTGCACTCATCTGCTCAGCATATTTATAGTAATTAGGTATACGACCACCAACTAAGATACTTTCTAAGTTAAGTTTTTCACATATCTTTCTTCGACCATCATAGAGATGATGCGCCAATCGTAACCCTCTATAATCTTCATGTATACCAACTTCAATACCATATAGATTTCGCCCATTAGGGTTATGATTTCGAATAAATCCTAAATCACAGATTTCAAAATAGGAGTGACTATCTCCGTAATCTTCAAAATTCACAATTAGACTTAAAGCGGTTCCTACAATTTTACCGTTATATTCTAGACAAATTTGACCTTCAGGAAACAACTCAATCTGACTTTCAAAATGTTCATATTTTAATGCCATATCAGGTCCAAAACACATCAAAGAAAGTGCGGCAACTTCAGCAAGATCCTCTTTTAAAATATTGCGGACAACTATTTCTTGTCCATTTTTTTTAAAATGTACTTGAGACATAATAAATCCTCCCTCTTATTTTATTGAAATTAAATTAAAGTTTCAGGTGTGTTGATTAACTAATTTTATCTAATTCTAATGAAAGAAAAGGGTGATTTCCGCTACGGGATACTCGCTTTCCTGCGAGCGAGCGTCAAGCCGCTTCGCTACAATCTATAAAATTGGCATTATTTATACGGTAAATATTATTAGGAAGCTGAGGAATAAGGGTGAAATTATTCAATAAACCCCTAATCAACACGCCTGTTAAAGTTCATTACTTTATTAATTGTGTAGATTTAATCCACATCCTTTATAAACTAAGTATGGGGAAAGTAATCTTTGGGAGAATGCAGAAAAGTCTACCACAATATATTTAGTTACCTAGATTGAGTCATAACCACAATATGCACTTGATTTAATGTAAATCTTATGCCATGTAAGCACATGGAACGAATGGCGGCGACTCCTTGGGGATTAGCGAACAACTTGAGACCCCGCAGGAGCGTTAGCGACGAGGAGACTCAAGGTTCGCCTCCAGGAAAGCGTCCGCCTGTAGTGGAATGTGCTGTCAAGTACAGACTTTGATGTAGAGCCCCTAGATTAGTAACAATTTTTTAATTACTTTATAAAGATCGATACAAACTTCTTCTCCAAGTACTCCTCAAGTCCGTACCAACCGCCTTCTTTCCCCATTCCACTTTCCTTCATACCACCAAACGGAGCTTGCACAACCACTGGAGCTGGATCATTAATACCAACAATTCCGAACTCTAAAGCACGCATCATTCGTAAGCCTCGACCAATGTCTCGCGTATAACAATAAGCTGCAAGACCATATTCAGGATGGTTTGCTCTTTCAACTACCTCTTCTTCCGTCTTAAATGTATAAATTGGTGCAACTGGTCCAAATGTTTCTTCTGTTGTAATCTTCATATTATCGCTTGCATATTTAATAACTGTAGGCTCAAAGAAGTAACCGCTACCATTATTTAATGTAAATACATTACCACCCGCAATTACTTTACCATCATGTTTCACAGCGTCTTCTACTTGACTTTTCACTTTTTCAAGAGCCACTTCATTAATTACTGGACCGACATTTACGCCATCTTCTAATCCATTTCCTACAACTAATTTAGATACCTTTTCAGCTAACTTTCCTGAGAATTCATCAGCTACAGTTTCTGCTACGTAAATCCGGTTGGTGCTGATGCAAGTTTGACCTGAGTTAATAAACTTAGACACTAAGATACCATTAACTGCTGCGTCAATATCAGCATCCTCAAACACAATATACGGTGCGTGTCCACCAAGCTCCATTGATATTTTCTTCACTGTATCAGACGAATCACGGATAAGTTTTTTCCCCACACGCGTCGAGCCAGTAAATGTGATTTTACGAACGTCTGGGTTACTCGTCATCTCGTTCCCAATTTCTTCAGCTGGGCCAATTACCAGGTTTGCAACTCCAGCAGGTAGTCCAACTTCATGAAAGCATTCGAATACTTTTATCGCCGAAAGAGGAGTTAAGTCAGCCGGTTTTAAAACAATCGTACAACCTGCAGCAAGTGCAGGTGCAATTTTTCTTGTAATCATCGATAACGGGAAATTCCATGGTGTAATAGCTGCACATACCCCAACAGGTTCGCGAATTACCATTAAGTGTTTATCAGCTGCAGATGCAGGAATTGTTTCCCCATAAATTCTCTTAGCTTCCTCTGCATACCATTCTAGATAGCCGATTGCACCTGCTACTTCACGAGTAGCATCTGGTAAAGGCTTACCATTTTCAAGTGTAATTGTTTCAGCTAATTCTTTTGTTTTTTCTTTCATCAATTGAACCACTTGAAACAGGTAGTTGCTGCGCTCATTTCCAGTTGTCTTACCCCAGAATTCAAATGCTCTCTTCGCACTTTTGATTGCTTCTTTAGTTTCAGTTTTACCACCTGTAGCAACAGTTCTAATTATTTCTCCTGTCGCAGGATTTGTTACATCTAATTTATTTCCTGTATCTCGCCATTCACCATTTATATAAAGCACTAGAGAACCTCCCCCTTTTTTAACTATAACCACCACTACTCGCGTGTATTTTTAAAAGCAGTAATCGAATCGTCTATAATTTGAATCATTTTTTCAATTTCTTCTTTGTTAATAATAAGCGGCGGTGCAATTGCCACAATTTGGTTATGCGCCCCGAGTGCTCTTACTATTAATTGGCGATTGAAACATGCGTCAACTACCGAATTTGCTGGGAAAACAGTTGGATCAAACAATTTTCCACTTGTTGGATCTTCATAAAGTTCAAATGCAGCCAACAGACCAATTACTCTGCAATTTGTTACAATACTATGTTTTTCAGCTAAGTAATCTAAACCTTTTTTAAGTTCTTTCTCCATTTCGTTTACGTGGTCAATAATATTATCACGCTCTAGTATTTCAATGTTTTTCAGTCCAATCGCACAAGCAGTCGGATGGCCACTATATGTGAAACCATGTGGGATAACAGCATCGAAGTTTGCAATTGTTTCTCTAATTTCATCATTCATCATGACCCCGCCAAGTTGCGAATAACCACTCGTAATTCCTTTTGCAATTGACATCATATCAGGGACAACATTCCAGTTGTTTACACCAAACATTTTCCCCGTACGACCAAATCCACAAATAACTTCATCTGCCATGAAAAGGATATTGTGCTCGTCGCAGATTTTACGAACTGCTTCTAAGTAACCTTCTGGTGGAATATTAACTCCACCCGCACCTTGCACAGGTTCAATAATAATTCCGGCAATCGTCTCCGCACCTTCTCTTTCAATTGTTCCACGGATAGAATCTGCATAGTTCGGGTCACTTTTATCACCTAACTCGCTGTTTAATAGGTGGGCTGTTGCACGAACAACTCCGTCTATATTTGATGATGCGAACTTGTGGAATGCTGCAAGACCAGTAGCTGTTTGCGCTCCTATTGTTACACCGTGATAAGCATTCGTTAGCGCAATAATCTTTCTTTTTTCTGATTTCCCTTTAAGCTCCCAGTAGAAACGAGCTAATTTAATTGCTGTATCATTTGATTCAGACCCACCTGAAGTGTAAAATACACTATTTAAATCTCCTGGTGCTAACTCAGCTAATTTTTCGGCAAGAAGAATGGATGGTTCATTTGAAAATCCTTTAAATGATGATGCATACGCAAGAGTAGATAATTGACTATTACCCGCATCTGCAAGTTCTTTGTTCCCATGTCCTAAGTTTACGTTCCAAAGCATTGACATTCCGTCGATGTATTCCACATCATCCGTACTTGTAACTATAACGCCTTTACCTTTAGCAAAGATAATAGGCGGTCCGTTGTCAATCAGAGCCTTCGGATTTGTAGCAGGATGAAGCAAGTGCTTTTTGTCCAGTTTAGCTAACTCTACAGTTTTTGATTGTTGAGTAATTTTAGTTGTCATTGATAAAACCTCCATTTATAAATTAATAATTTGCGATTGGATGGACACACTCTGGTACCAACTAACTTCAAAATAAAATTGAATCCAACTTTAATTTTCTAATTATTCTTAATTATGTAAATAGTATATCTTTACATTTTTATAATGTAAATTATAATATTTATATGACTTTCATATATTTTATGAATACTAAAAGGAGGAGTAATCAAAATGAACCTTCATCGTTTACATTGTTTTATTACAGTAGTTGAGGAAGGTAGCATTACAAAAGCTGCTACTGCCCTGCAAATGACTCAACCCCCCTTAAGTATTTTAATTAGAAAATTTGAACAAGAATTAAATGTCACTTTGTTTAATCGTTTAGGTAGATCTCTTGAATTAACACCAAGTGGAGTATTTTTATATAAAAAAGGAAAAGAATTACTTGATTTATCTGAAAATACAGAGAAGAAATTAGTCGAGTTTCATGAAGGAATTAGAGGTACTGTGAAATTGGGTTGTACTACCTCAGCAAATCTATTTATTTTGCCAAATGTCTTAAAAAAAATTCAAAAGGAAACTCCTAACATAGTTACACATGTTCGCGAGGGTAATACATCCTATATTTTAGAAGAACTAAGAAGTCATAAAATAGATATTGGAATTGTCCGAACTTCAGTGAGAGCGGAGGACATCCATACTTCAACACTACTAACAGAACCTTTACTTTTAGCTCTTCCACCCAACCATCATCTATGTGAAAAAGATTCTATTGAAATTGCAGACTTGAAAAACGAACGATTTCTTTTAAATACAACATCTTATGGATCAGGTGTTGCTGATGATGTGATCGAGGCATGCCAAAAAAGTGGATTTACGCCTAATGTCGTTTACTGGGGAACAGAAACATTACCAACACTTATGATGGTAATGAAAGGCGCAGGAATTTGTTTTGTACCTAGCTGTTTCAAGCTACTTAATTCTCCTGATTTACCGGTACTTAGACCACTAGCAAATCCAGTGTTACAAACAAAACTTAATATAATTACACTTAAGGATCGTTACATGACATCAATTTCCAAACGATTTCTTGCGATTACCGAAGAGGTTGCAGAGAAAATGACAAGCATTTTCAATGATTAATGTGATTTAAGTAATGGCGTTTAAGTTAAAATATTCGGTAGATAATGCATAATAAATAAAAATAAGCATTCTCACTTTAATATCAGTTAAGATAAGAGTGCTTTAAATTACCACCTGCTAAAGCAGGTGGATTTTGTCATGAATGTCCACGACTAAAGTCTTTTTTATTTATGGCTGAAGCCCTTCTCAAAGCTCTTGTGCTCAAGCACACTGAATATGGACTAAACTCATTCTTCAATACAGAAAACATCATTCTCATGTTCATTAAATTGTTTCGCAATGTAATTTCTTATAATTCCCTCGTTTACTGTACCAACTGTCACACAAAAGTATCCCATCGCCCATAGATGTTAGTCCCAATATCTTTTTTTATTCAGGAAATTCGTCTTACAACAGTCTTGACGATCTTCCTTTTAGATATTGCAAGATTTTGCTTGGTGCCAAACTTGGTGGGTATGATAGTAACAAATGAATATGGTCTTTCCCAGTACTGCCTTGCAAAATGATGATTCCCCTTGCTTCACAACCCCGTCTTATTAGAACTTTTACTCGAATTGTGGTTGGATCACTCAGTATTAAACTACATTTCTCTACTATTCTATCGATGCACCATCATCAAGGAGGTTCTAGGGTGATAAATAGACAAAAAAACAATGTACTTAGTGTACGGATTAGGATTTTTATATGTCAATTGTGCTTGATGTTATGTACATGGTGGATCAGGTCATTATGCGTTACTCTATATGTATGGCCAGACCAATACAAGAACAAGGAGCCCTGGAAGAAAAAAGCACCTACACATACAATCCATTTGTACAGAACCTCGACTTACCGAGTACTGTAAAATTGAATCATAAGCGAAAGTGCTTATTTCTCTAAGTATAACGTTATACGTCCCAATGAAAACATCAGGATATCCTTCACCATGGTTGCTTTGCTTCCATGCTCTTTACCCCTGTTTATTATTCTTATTTAAGCTCTGACGTTTTTCCTTAAATAAAATCACTCCAATCAAACCAACGATGGAGAAGATAACTGGCGTGATGAAACCATAGTAATATCCATCAACTAGATTTCCTGAAGTTGATTGAAAATGATCTAATATATATCCAAAAATGATAGGTAGCAATACAGCACTTAGAAAGCCGCCCGTATTCGCAATCCCTGAAACAATTCCTGATTCTTCAAGTTTAAAAGATTGACGTACAGCTGCAAAGGTTAATGCACTTGCCCCATATCCAAAGCCAATGATAAAAAAAATAATAATTAGAAAGAAAAAGGAAGGATGACCATTACATAAAAGGAAAGAAAACCACCCTAATAAAACAATGATATGAACGACAATATACGGTCTTTTAATTGTTTCTAATCGACTTGAAATCCAACTAGCTAGAGGTGCTCCAATAAGTGCCCCGATAAGACCGATCATAATCAGCTGGCTGGCATCAGAACGAGTCATTTCATACACATTCATCCCATATGGTACTGCCCACGAACTGATAAACCCTACATAACCGCCGACTACCCCAAAATGGCAAAAGAATAGAGCCCACGCTTGTGGATTTGAAAATATTCTTCGTAGTAAAACTGATGTTTTTTCACGTTGCACTTCTGCTGTATCAACTACTTGCTCATCCCCCAAAATTTGTTTTGTTTTTTTTACAAGTACAAAATAAAGGAGAAAACCACATAAACATAATAGTAGTCCTACAGAGAAAAATGTTACCCTCCAACCAAATAAAAGTATCCACGTGGAGTAAGGTACTGTCGCCAATAAGAAACCAAGACTTCCTGTCATGCCCGCCAGTCCAATTAATCGAACAAATTCCTTTGGTTGAAACCATTGGGCCAAAATTAGCACCATATTAACCCATATGGTCGCATCCCCTACCCCAGTTAGTATTCTGGCCAAAAACAGGACGAATTCATGTGTACTTAGACTATAAATAATAGTACCTAAACCTGTAAAAGTAGCACCAATAATAAGAAAAAAATTTGGCCCAAATCGATCAGCTAAAATCCCCATCGGAATTTGCAAACTCGTGTATACAAAAAATTGTATACTCGTCAATAACCCAATTGTTGATGCTGTTACATTAAAATCTCGCATCAATTGGTCTGTAATCAATCCTGGGGCGGTTCGTTGACTCGCCATTAACAAATAAGTAAATAATACAGAAACAAATACAACCCATCTATATCTGCTATTTTGTTTGTCCAATGATTTCTACTCCTATTAGCTTTTACTCTATATATATGAATTACAGGTAACGTTAAAAACCTGTTTTTCAAAGTAGTTTTATGATTTGAATTTGGTTGAAAATGCTTTTAATCGTGAACAAGAAATTTTGTTATGCATTGAGAGTAGTAGAGTATATCTATTCTATTAATTACATTAGTAGCTTTGTAAAAAAATCTAAGAGAAAAGATCGAATTTTTGTTTACACAGTCTTTATTAAGCTTTAAAAATATCTACATACTAGTTCAACATCCCTTTTCTAAAATATAGTTGAATACATATTTTTAGATAGGAGATGGAGAAAATGAGTAAAAAGTTATTAATAGGTGCAGGGCTGGCATTTTCATTGTTATTCACCCCGTTCAATCAAGCGTTTGCAGAAAAACCAACAGTAGGCGAAAGAAAACAGGTAGAAAATGTAGCACACCGTGGTGCAGCAGGTTATGCACCTGAAAATACGATTGCTGCTTATGATTTAGCAGTTGATATGAAAGCCGATTATATTGAAATAGACGTTCAAAGAAGTAAAGATGGGGAATTAGTATCGATTCATGATACAACAGTAGATCGTACAACAGATGGGACAGGAAAAGTAGGGGATTTAACACTTGAACAACTTAAAAGTCTTGATGCAGGTAGTTGGAAAGGGGAACAATTTACAGGCGAACAAATTCCAACATTTGAAGAGATTCTTGATCGTTACCATGGGAAGGTTGGAATTTTAATAGAATTAAAAGCTCCAGAGTATTACCCTGGTATTGAAGAACAAGTGGCAGAGTTAATAAAAGAACGAAATCTGGATAAACCACAAAATAAAAAAATCATCATTCAATCTTTTAACTTTGAGTCAATGAAAAAGATGAATCAGCTTCTTCCTCAAGTTCAAATTGGTGTATTAACTTCTAATCGTGCACATACAACTATGGATGCTTTAAAAGAATTTTCTACCTATGCGGATTGGTTTAACCCAAGCTATGGAATTGTAACAAAAGAATTAGTGAATCAAGTTCACTCTAATGATATGAAAATTGGATCATGGACGGTACGTAGTCAAGAAGCAGCAGACTTTCTATTCGAAATGAAGGTAGATGCAATAATTTCTGATTATCCAAATTATGTAGATCCTAGAAATTAATATATTTGTAGAGAAGTTAAGAAGGAGTAGTTTGGGGCTTATCCTAAGAATACGGGCATGATGTACTTCATTTAAATCATCATACAGTTGTTCTGCTTGCCTGTTTGCATAACATAAATGGTTAATTAGGTCACGCTTCTCTCCGTCAGGGGTAAGCTCCCATCCTCCATCAAGAGCGTATGTTTCAGGAGTTACATACAACTGCTTCGCCCATTTTGGCGGCTGCATTTGACACTCCAAAAGCTGATCTTAAATATCTTGTGGTGCATCTTTAAAAACAATCGGATTATGAAACAAGCCGCGCTCCATAAGCTCAGACAAAGCATTCGAGATATTATCATTCCGATAGCATACTAGAGATAATAAAATGTCTTCTGCTTCACTTTCATTGTTAATAACGAGTAATAATTAGATAAATCTAGGATACACATTATAACCGTGTTCCTATTTATAATTCAAATAAGAGCACAGATCTATCCAGCTTTCCTGAAGTCATCTGTGCTCCTCTACGTTTTCACACCTAGTACCCACAATGTTGGCCCATTGGACCTGAATATACTTCACCTAATTACTGGGCATAATCACCAGTATAGTTTACAAGTGAACAAGAATGCACACCTTCAATTTTATTTAATACATTCATAAAGGCCGTATTATCATCTACTAAGCGGATTTCTACCGTCATTTCAATAAAAGCATTGCGTATTGTTTTTGATTTTAGCTTCGTGTTTAATTTTTGCAATGTTTTACGCACCTCGTCTCCAGCTTCCTCATTATGTTGGAGAATTAATAAATACGTTTCGCCACGTACTTTTTTCTTCGATAACCAAGCTAGTGTTGGGAACGATATTAACGTTTTCTAGTGTATAAAAATTATTAATTTTTTGAGATAGGTGTAACCAATCGATTTAACCAAAAGGACTTTTTTACATATGTCTGTTGAAGAAGTATCAGTTAAATGAAATGATTTAACTACTTTTTAATATTTATTACTTTGTATCCAACAAATATGATTAAAAACCAAACTGGTGCGACATATAGGGCAACACGCATTTCTGGAATAAACGCCATTAATACAATAACCATTAATAAGAATGCAATGGCAATATACGTAGAAAATGGATAAAGCGGAATTTTGAATTTCAGTTCGGCTACTTCATCTTTCGTTTTTGACTTTCTAAATTTCAATTGTGCTAATAAAATAATCATCCAGCTTGTAATGACTGCAACAGTCGCAACAGCAGAAATATAGATGAACACTTTTTCAGGTACTACATAGTTTAAGACAACCGCAATTAATAACACCGCTGAAGAAAATAAAATCCCTCTACGCGGACTACCGTTTTTGCTTACTATTTTAAAATATTTTGGACCATTTTTTTGTACCGATAAGTTGTGTAGCATACGTCCTGAACCGTATAAACCACTATTAAATGCAGACATTGCTGCTGTAATTACAACAAAATTAATAATGTGAGCCGCAGCAGGGATGCCGACGTAATCGAAAATTTGAACGAACGGGCTACCTTCTGAACCAACTTCGTTCCAAGGATAAATAACCATCATAACGCCTAATGCACCAATGTAGAAAATTAAAATACGCCAAACGATGTTGTTAATAGCTGAAGGAATTGACTTGCTAGGATTTTTTGCTTCTCCTGCAGAAATACCAACTAATTCAACCCCACCGAATGAGAACATAACTAATACTAGTGACATTAAAATACCATGGAAACCATTTGGCATGAAGCCACCGTGTGCCCATAAATTATCGAAGCCAATTGCTTCACCGTGGTTGCCAACACCGAAGAAAATAATGGCTAATCCTAGAAC
>NZ_JBSSFD010000039.1:0-46298 GCF_054062295.1 Lysinibacillus sp. TE18511 | reverse complement strand
TTATCAGCGATTCTGGACTTTTATCAGCGATTTCCTGTAAGTTATCAGCGATTCTGGACTTTTATCAGCGATTTCCTGTAAGTTATCAGCGATTCCAGATCTTCTATCCATTAAAAAAGCGTGTCCTTAAAAAAAACGGACACGCTCTTTTAGCTTTCTTTAGACACATACACTTCCTCAAACGGCTGAATAATGACAAAGCCTTCACCTGAGAAAGCCATTTGAATGGACTCACCGCTCCCACGACCGATAAACGTACGGAAGCTAATATCTGTTTTAAATTCTGGTTTCAAATTGCCTGACCATGCTACTGTTGCATGTGGGTCCGTATAAACCGTTTCACCAGGCTTCACTAACAAGGTAAGCGGTTCAAAATGAGTTGTAATAGCTACCTTCCCTTTCCCTTGTAACGTTACATTAAACAACCCACCTGACATGACTCCAGCCATTTTACGCATTAAATGAATATCCCATTCTATACTCGGTTCAAATGCGAGTAAGTCATTACCATTGACACAAATACTTTCACCCTTTAAATCGAAGATCGTTATTTTTTTTCCTTGATCGGCTAAGTACAGTCGCCCTTTCCCATTCGCTTTCATAAGTTGTATACCTTCGCCTGTTAATGCCTTTTTAAACATTTTACCTAATCCATGCTCCAACACACGCTCACGCTCAAACTTAATATCGCCTATGTAGGAAATCATTGCGCCCATTTTTGACCATACTTCACCATCTAGATTGACCTCTAATACACGTTCAGTTTCTAACTCGAAATATTCATTTTCGTTGTCGTCCTGTTGTGTTTTATTGACAAATTCATCTAAAGAAAATTTACCCATTCCAATTCCTCCCTTTTTTATCTTATATACGTTTAAACTAATGAAAAGATTCAATTCATTTTAATTCCTCTTGAATTTCGCACTCTAACTAAGGCTCTTCACCAAAATCTGTACTTGACAGCACATTCCACTACAGGCGGACGCTTTCCTGGGGGCGAACCTTGAGCCTCCTCGTCGCGTACGCTCCTGCGGGGTCTCAAGCTGTTCGCTAATCCCCAAGGAGTCGCCGCCTTCCGTTCCATGTGCTAATTTCGTTTTTAAAACCAAGTACATGTTTCGGTGATGACCCCTAACTAAACTTACAAACTTTAGCGTTAACGGTTGTGCCTAAATATTTCTGACAAATACATCCCCAATTCTAGGTCCCCCCCTTAATGATTGATCAATGAGCCCTGCATTTACTTTTCGTTACAAAAATTCTCTTTTGGTAGCAAAATCACTTTATTTCCCGTAATGATATTGACATCAGACAACAGCTGTTATACATTAAAAAAAGATTAATCTAGTGTTATATAACACCAGCTACAAAAAAAGACCATACAAGCGTCATGTGCGAAATGACACTCATATGGCCAATACCTTCAAGTGCGAATTGAAAGTAAAATTTATCGTGTAGCGGAGACGTCTCCAACCTTTTGAGAAGCTTCTTTTAATGCTGTTTGTTTACGTACGTCGGCACGTAAAGTTAATGCAATTATTAATGAAGCTGCAATTAATCCTGTAAACACATAGAATACTGGAATATAGCTTCCATAAGCATTTTTAATTGCGCTTACTAAAAGCGGTCCAAAAACACCACCTAATGACCATGTCGTTAATAAATAACCATGTATAACACCAAGTTGCTTCGTACCGAATAAATCACTTGCAAATGCAGGTAAATTCGAGAAGCCTCCACCATAGCAACTAACAACTAAGAAAATAAGTGCTTGGAAAATAATAGCGTTTGTTGTATATGGTAAGACGATAAATGTAACTAGCTGTACGATAAAGAAAATTACAAAGACGTTCGAACGACCAATATAGTCAGACACAGCAGCCCATACTAAACGACCACCACCATTAAATAATCCCATAATTCCTACCATTGCTGCGGCTCCCGCAACTGATAATCCTACAATTTCCTGAGCCATTGGAGATGCAACAGAAATCATCATAATACCTGCTGTTACGTTCACTAAATGCATCGCCCATAGCATCCAGAAATGCTTAGTTCTTACAGCTTCACGCGCTGACATTACAGCTAAATCTTTTTTCACAACTTCTTTCCCATTGTTTGCAGCAGCCTTCATATTCGCTGGCATATAACCAGGTGCAGGCGGCACTATATATAAAGCCCCTAAAATCATTAACGTGAAATAACTTGCCCCTAAAATAAAGTACGTTGTAGAAATACCCACAGCCTCCATTAAGTTAGCTGCGACAGGTGCTGTAATGAGTGCCCCTGATCCAAACCCAAGTACAGCCATACCTGTTGCCAAACCACGACGGTCTGGGAACCATTTAACTAATGTCGATACAGGTGAAATGTAACCAATACCCATACCCAATCCACTTAGTAAACCATATGTTAACCAGTACATTGTTACAGAATCCATTTCAATCGCTAGACCAGCACCAGCTTGTCCTGCTCCAAATAGAACAGCTGCAATCATCGCAGATTTACGTGGCCCCATTTTCTCTACTAAGCTACCAAATAATGCTGCGGAAGAACCCGCAAGCCCCATCATTATTGTAAAGGCAACCGTTACGTTTGTTTCACTCCAGCCCATCTCTGTGACAATCGGTAGCTTATATACACTGTATGCATATGCTCCACCGATCGAAAGATGAATAGCGATTGCGGATAATGCAATTAACCATCTATTTTTATTCATAAATTCTCTTTTCTCCCCTCTTTTGCTACCTGTGAAAGTTTTATGAACGTCCATGTAAAACAATTTACCATTTAGAATTATTCAAATGCAAGATGTTTTTCAAAAAAATATTATTTCCCCAAAAAGTTTTTTATTTTTCACCCTTGTTATATTACATCGAAAACCCTACAACCTCTAAGTAAATAGCTGTTTATTAAAGGAAAACCACAACACTTTTTAGCTAATATTACTTTTCCACACTATTACCTCAGTTCGAAATAATTATTCTGATATAATTAAATTTGTGCATATTTTCACATTCAAACTATGTATAGTTCATATTTTTCCGACTCAGTTATTTTTTTCGCCCTTCTCCATAAATCACAATCGAATATTAAATAGGTAGAAATATTAGGAATAAAAGAGAATTTTAAAACTTAAACAAAAGAAATTTTTCACACAAAAAGAAACCAAAAAATAATATTAAATGATATTTTTAACTTTTAATAAATTTCCACTTTAATAAACCCAATACATGTTGTGCATATTTTAAATTGAATGATCATTACCTATTCATTTTTATTATTCAAATATACATTTTTCTTTCAAAAGGAATCGTATACATTCTCATTTAACTATGGCTAGTGATGTTATTTAAACCCAAAAACAACTATTCCAATTAATTTTCATCAATAACATTTGTTATAGCACGCAAGTAAAAATTGTCCTTTTTAACTAATATTGGTTCACTACCATAACGTGTGGTTATAGTCGTATCGAAATCTCAGTTGGTTTCAGTATAAAAAAAGTGCCCAAATTGGGCACTTTTATCATTATTATTTAACTACGATGTTAACAAGCTTGCCTGGGATAACAATGATTTTTACTAAGTCTTTGCCTGCCATATACTCTTGTACTTTGTCATCTGCAAGTGCTACTTTTTCGATTTCTTCTTTTGAAGCATCTTTTGCTACGATGATTTTGGCACGTACTTTGCCGGCAACCTGAACTGCGACTTCCACTTCATCATCAACAAGTTTAGACTCGTCATATGTTGGCCATTGCTCATATGAAAGTGTTGCATCATGACCTAATAGCTGCCATAACTCTTCTGCAACGTGTGGAACCATTGGAGCTAGCATCTTCACAAAGCCTTCTGCGTAAGCTGTCGGAATAACATCTGCTTTGTAGCAATCGTTAATGAATACCATCATTTGTGAAATAGCTGTATTAAAGCGAATACCTTCATAATCCTCAGTCACTTTTTTCACAGTTTGATGGTATGATTTTTCAAGTGTTTTATCATCAGAAGCTTGAATTTTCGCAGCGATTGTTCCATCTTCTTCATTGATAAATAGACGCCAAATACGATCTAAGAAGCGACGTGCTCCGTCCAAACCATTTGTTGACCATGCAACAGATGCTTCAAGTGGACCCATGAACATTTCATAGAGACGTAAAGTATCAGCACCGTGTGAAGAAATGATTTCATCAGGGTTAACAACATTGCCTTTTGATTTAGACATTTTTTCATTACCCTCACCAAGAATCATCCCTTGGTTAAATAATTTATGGAATGGCTCTTTCGTGTGTACAACACCTAAATCGTATAGTACTTTGTGCCAGAAGCGAGCGTATAGTAAGTGTAATACCGCATGCTCTGCTCCACCGATATAAATATCAACTGGTAACCAGCGTTTTAGTAACTCAGGGTCAGCAATTGCTTCTTTATTTGTTGGGTCAATATAACGTATGAAGTACCAGCTAGAACCTGCCCATTGTGGCATCGTGTTCGTTTCGCGACGACCTTTTTTGCCTGTTTCAGGGTCAACAACATTTACCCATTCAGAAATATTTGCTAGTGGAGATTCACCAGTACCTGAAGGACGAATATTATCTGTTTTTGGTAGCACTAATGGTAATTCGGATTCTGGTACTGGCGTCGTTGTACCATCTTCCCAATGAATCATAGGAATTGGCTCTCCCCAGTAACGTTGACGAGAGAATAACCAGTCGCGAAGACGGTAAGAGATTTTCTTCTCCCCTACGCCTTTTTCCTCAAGCCATTCAATTGCCTTAGCAATACCGTCCTCTTTGTTTAAGCCATCAAGGAAGTCAGAGTTAATGTGCTTACCATCACCTGTGAATGCCTCTTTGCTAATGTCGCCGCCTTCAAGCACAGCAGTAATTTCTAAGCCAAATTCTGTTGCGAATTCATAGTCACGTTCATCATGTGCTGGAACTGCCATAATTGCGCCAGTACCGTATGATGCTAATACGTAGTCCGCAATCCAAATCGGCATTTTTTTACCGTTAATAGGATTAACTGCGTAGGCACCCGTAAATACGCCAGTTTTTTCTTTCGCTAAATCTGTACGCTCTAAATCAGATTTCATTTTTACTTTTTCTAAATAAACTTCTACAGCTTGGCGTTGTTCAGCAGTTGTAATTTGCTCCACTAATTTATGCTCAGGTGCAAGAACACAGTATGTAGCACCAAATAATGTATCAGGACGAGTTGTAAACACTGTGAAGTTTTCATCTGTGCCATCAATGCTAAATGTTACTTCTGCACCCTCAGAGCGACCAATCCAGTTACGTTGCATATCTTTAATAGACTCTGGCCAATCAACTTCTTCTAAGTCGTCGATTAAACGATCTGCATAGGCAGTAATTTTAAGCATCCATTGCTTCATCGGACGACGTTCTACTGGATGACCACCACGCTCTGACTTTCCATCAATAACTTCTTCGTTTGCAAGTACTGTTCCAAGTGCTGGGCACCAGTTTACAGCCACTTCATCTACATACGCTAAGCCCTTTTTATAAAGTTGAATAAAAATCCACTGTGTCCATTTATAATATTCTGGGTCTGTAGTGTTAATTTCGCGATCCCAATCATAGCTAAATCCTAGCTCTTGAATTTGACGCTTAAATGTAGCAATATTTTTCGCCGTAAATTCTGCTGGGTCATTCCCTGTATCAAGTGCATATTGCTCTGCTGGTAAACCAAACGCATCCCACCCCATTGGATGTAGAACATTATAGCCTTGCATACGTTTAAAGCGTGAAAGGATGTCTGTCGCTGTATAACCTTCCGGGTGTCCTACGTGAAGACCTGCGCCTGATGGGTATGGGAACATATCTAACGCATAAAATTTTGGTTTATCCGTTTCATTTTCAGTTTTGAAAGTTTTATTATCGGCCCAATATTGCTGCCACTTTTTTTCGATTTGTAGATGATTAAAACTCACGATTTTTCCTCCTTCGAATTTGTAATATTACTCTTCATAATAATTGACAAAATATTTAAAAAATAAAAAAACTCGCCCCTTTCTATAGAAAGGGACGAGAGAATTCGTATCTCCCGCGGTACCACCCAAATTAGTGATCACACTCGGCTTTAGCTTCCTTAACGCGGAAGGAACGGCACGCGCTGTTTCACGCGGGCAGACTCAGAAGGCGAGTTCAATTTGCTTTCCTACTAGCTCCCACCAACCGCTAGCTCTCTAAAAAGAAACACAAATTTACTATTCCTCATCACTGTCTTTTCATGTATTGCATTTATTCTAATGGAAAGTACTGAAAAGCACAAGGCTTTGTTTACATACTACCCATTATTGAACAATTCAATCCCTAAAGGTAGCAATACCCGAAATACATTGTGTCCATAGAGCTCGCATTATTTTAAACTATGAGAAAGCTCCGTAAAAATAACCCCTAGTGCATATGCACCAGCATCCGGATATCCTAGGCTTCTTTCACCAACTGTACCCGCACGACCCATTCGAGCAACAATTTCTTTTGTATATTCCGCTCCTTTAACAGCAGCCTCTGCCCCGTTTTCAAAAGCTATTTTAATATCCGTACCAGCTGCAGCGCTTTCTAACCAAGCATTTACACAAGGTACAAACGCATCTACAAGCGTTTTATCGCCTACCTCTGCTCCTCTTCCGAAAGAACGCTCACCAACAGACTGTATACCTTTTAGTGTAGCTTGTAACATTTCAGCAAACTCTCCGACTGTTAATTCCATTTTCTCTTCTACAGCTTTACTTGCAGCTCGGAAAGCTCCACCCCAAATTGGACCAGAAGCTCCTCCGCAATGTTCCATAATTATCATAGAACACGCATCCAGGAAAGTTCCAATATTTAAATGTTCTTGATTTAGAATCGAGCTCCATCCTCGTTTCAATTGCTTAAATCCTTTAGCGACACTCATTCCGAAATCGCCATCACCTGCATGGGTATCCAATTCGCAGAAAGGCACTTCGTTCTTGATAATAATTTCGCTCATTTTATCTACGAGATAAATTATATTGTTTAATGTGATTACCT
This sequence comes from Lysinibacillus sp. TE18511, assembly GCF_054062295.1. NCBI lineage: Bacteria > Bacillati > Bacillota > Bacilli > Caryophanales > Bacillaceae > Lysinibacillus > Lysinibacillus sp. TE18511. Next base: position 39,262 of record NZ_JBSSFD010000039.1, on the reverse strand, counting down.
CACTTTTGATGATAGCGTGTTCTTCCTCTGTTTCCGTCTCAAAGAAAACTCGCTTCTCTTCTACGTGATCATTAATATCTACGTATTCTACACGCTCAACTGGTCCATCTACCTTAAATGCAGGTGTATTACATTCTTTCGATAGTAATGCTTTCAGCTCATCATCTAGTTTCATTACTGTTAGAGAAATCCCAGCCATATCAATACTTGTCATGTAATTGCCGACAAACGTTCTATTGATTGGAATATTTCTTTTACTCAACTCTCTAGTAACTGCATTGTTAAACAGATAAAGTTCTTGCAGAGGTGTACCACCAAATCCATTTATTAGGATAGCAATTTCATCATCTTTATCTAGTCCTAAATCTTTCATTAGGTCATTTGTCATACGGAAGGCTAATTCATCTGCAGTCATCATTTTTTCACGTTTTCTTCCTGGCTCTCCATGAATACCGACACCATATTCCATCTCATCTTCACCTAATTTGAAAGTTGGTGATCCACTAGCTGGCACCGTACATGAAGTTAGTGCTAGACCAATTGTTCGAACATTTGCCGCTGCTTTTTCCGTCACAGCTTTGACCTGCATCAAATCCATACCTTCTTCTGCAGCGGCACCAGCGATTTTATGTACTAACACAACTCCCGCAACACCGCGTCGTCCTACTGTATAAAGACTATCTTCTACTGCAATATCATCATCTACGCGGACATACTCTACTTGAATGCCATCCTCAGAAGCTAGTTGAGCACCATTTTTAAAGTTCATAATATCTCCGCTATAATTTTTAATAATGAGCAGTGTACCTTTTTTGCTAGCTGTTGCTTTAATTGCTTGATATACCTGTATTTGTGAAGGAGAAGCAAAGACGTCACCGCATACTGCAGCGTCCAACATTCCTTTTCCGACTAACCCCGCATGTGCCGGTTCATGTCCACTACCGCCACCGCTAATTAAAGTTACCTTATTTTCATTCATTTCTTTTTTCTTAATTACTTTATATATTTTTAACAACTCAAGTTCCGGATGAGCCATAACCATCCCATTGCACATTTCCATAACGAGTGTTTCAGGTTGATTCATAATTTTCTTCATTTTTATTCCTCCTCTGTAAGCTTTGTTACATTCTTTGCAGCCTATTTCGTATCCATACTTCTATAATTATTCATAGGAGATTCCTGCTATGATAGGATTCCTATTATTTGAAAGCATATTCTTAATAATTATAGTAAAATGAAAGCGTTTTCTCACGGAAGGACAAAATGAACAATTTGCCTAAAGACACTCACCCTACATTAACGAATATAATTGCGGGGATGATTATAACGACCTCTCTGGCAGTTCATCTCCCACCTAACTTCTTTGCTTTCGCTAGATTTTGAGGTAGGAGACTTGTACCAAATGCTTCGCTTTCAATAAGATAAATTACTGCCCGTTAGGTTGGGATAAAGTGAAAATTTTAATCGGTGGGGATTCTTCATCCCCACCGATTATTAGTCTTCACCAATCAGGCAGCTAGGGGCAGTTACTTTATTTACTGTCCCTTCATCGCGAGATAATTCCTGACATTCACGGAAAGCAAAGTGCTTACACCCGATACATTTATTTATATCTAAATAGCTTAAAGCTTTATTAATTGCTTCTCCTGTATGCGGATAGAAATGATCCTCACCAATCTCAGCATATAAGCCATTGTTTTGTAATGCTAATTTCAATTCATCTTGAACACCTGTAACTAAAATAGTGTCACCCTGGGCTTTAAAATTCCGGACGACATTACCAAAATATGTCTCACCTGTTGTATCCAAAAAGGGCACTTTACTCATACGTAATATCAAAACTTTTTGTTGTTGTTGAACGGAACTTACAATTGCCTCCTCAAAATTTTGAGCTGCGCCAAAGAAAAGAGGACCCTCAATTGTATAAATACTAATTTGTGGACAGTCACGCTTCTGATGAACAACATGTGATTGTACCTTCCCACTCTCTTTCGAATGATCCGGTAATACCTTTGTTACTACAAGCTTTTCGCTCATACGCTTCGCAAATAATACAACTGCTAACACAAGCCCCACCTCTACAGCTAATGTTAAGCTTGTGAAAACAGTCAGTAAAAACGTAATCATCAAGACCAGGGAATCTCCTGATTTCAATTTAAGGATATGTGCAAAATGTTTTTGCTCACTCATATTCCAAGCTACAACCATTAAAACTGGCGCCATACTAGCCAATGGGATATGTGAAGCAACTGGTGCTAATAATAATAAAGTGACTAATACAAATACGCCATGGATAACACCTGACATTGGTGATGCTGCACCTGTTTTAATATTTGTCGCAGTACGGGCAATAGCACCCGTTGCAGGAATCCCCCCAAACAAAGGGGTTACAATATTAGCAATCCCTTGACCAATAAGTTCTCGGTTACTATTATGTTTTGTATTTGTCATCCCATCCGCTACTACCGCTGATAGAAGGGATTCAATTCCACCAAGCATAGCAATCACAAATGCTGGGCCAATAAGTAGCTGAATTCGCTCGAATGTGATTTCTGGAATTGCAAAATCCGGTAATGTATTTGGAATTACTCCATAGGCTGTTGCTATTGTGGCAACTTGTCCAGAAAAAAAGATTGTTGCTACAAGTGTAGAAACAACAATGCCTGCTAACGCCGCAGGTACTTTAGGTAAAACTTTCGGTGTAATTAATATAATGACAAGACTAATAATTGCCGTTAAAACACTATAAAAACTTGTCGTATTAATATGCGTAACAATTTCTTTTATATTGTCAATAAAATACTCATGATTTTCAACATTTTTCAAACCCAAGAAATTGGCAATTTGACCTGTAAAAATAATAACAGCAATTCCAGCTGTAAAACCTATCGTCACGGGACGTGGGATAAATTTTATTAATGAGCCTAGTTTAAAAATACCCATTAAGCACAAAATAATCCCGGCCATTAATCCAGCAATTAGTAAGTTTTCATAGCCATACGAAATGACGATCCCTAGCAGAATTGGCACAAACGCCCCTGTAGGTCCCCCAATTTGATATTTCGACCCACCAAAAATAGAAATAAGTATACCAGCAATAATAGATGTATATATGCCATACTCGGGCTTAACGCCTGACGCAATGGCAAAGGACATTGCCAGTGGTATTGCCACAATCCCGACAATAATCCCTGATATTAAATCTTTCTTTAAGTGATGAATAGAATACCCTTCATATCTCCCCGTAAACAGTGACTTCATCTATAAATCTTCCCTTCAAAAAGGTAAATGTTTCATAATAAACGCTACATATCCTCTTCATTTTCGTTAATAGCCATCTCTTCTAATCTTGTAATTGTATTTATTAAGTGATTGTTGAAAATATCCTTTGCTATACTAAGTAATTCAACAATCATCGGATCACTTAAAGAATAGTAAACTTTTTTACCCTCTTTCGTCCCATACACGATATTTTTTCCTCGTAATACACTTAATTGCTGAGAAACAGCTGAGCCCTCTTTTTCTAAGCAACTTTGAATTTCGTTGACACTTTTTTTACCATCTACTAGTAATTCCAATATTCTAATTCGTAATGGATGTGCTAAAGCTTTAAAAAAATCTGCCTTAAATTGTTGTAAGCTCTCTTCCACATATATCCCTCCACGGAACTTCATCTTTACATATTCAAATATTTGAATATGTATGATTGATTCTACGCTACAATATGTTTACTTTCAAGAGTAAAAATTAAAAAACGAGCAGAAAACGTGTTTCCCACACAGTTTTTGCTCGTTTCCGGAAAATTTTTGTTAAATTTAACCTATTGATCTGTCACTGTTTTATTCTCTCGTAAAGGATAATCATAGATAAGACATGGAATAATCGCAAACAATACTATAATTACTAGGATTAATACGAGTACAATCATGCCAAACTGATCGACCATAATACCACCAAATAGAGGACCTATCATACGACCTGCTGTTGCCGCACTATTGATAATCCCTTGATAAAAGCCCTGACGTCCTTTTGGTGCAAGCCGATTGGCGATGGTAGGTAAAGCGGGCGTATAAAACATTTCGCCAAACGTTAACACAACCATGGCGGCAGCAAACATTTTAAAATCACTAGCAAAGGCAATAATTCCAAAAGATAATGCGATAAGGACAATACCAAATACTAATTGCCGCTTCAATTTATTTTCCCAACGCTTCACTAGTGGTGCAATTAACGGCTGCCCTAAAACAATAAGTAGGCCATTAATAGTCCAAAGTAAGCTGTACTGTTTCAATCCTAATCCTAGATCTTGCGTATAAGAAGAAATAGTTGCACTCCATTGTGAATAAGCTAGCCAGCATAGCACAGAGGATGAACTTACAATTAATAATGCATAAAACGGTGCTTTATTAATAATTCGTTTACTTTCACTTACTACATTTTTCGGTGCAATGCTACCCTCTTCTAATCTTTTAAAAGTAAATAACGCTATAAAAAAGAACAAAATATACATAACTAAGTTGACTTTAAATACATAGTCAAACTGGTAATCAGCAACTACCCCAGCAAGTGCAGGTCCAATTGCCACTCCTAAATTTTGAGCTAAATAAATGGCGTTAAAGGCCTTCCGTCCGCCCTCAGGCCACGCAGTTCCAGCTAAAGCAAACATTCCAGGGAATACGATACCTCCACTAAAGCCAAGTATCGTTAAGAACCATACATAATGTGGCCATCCGTGCCAAATCGTTAAACCAATTAATGAGGCAATCGTCAAAAAAATGCCAAACATTATTGATTTATAGCCCCCTATTCTATCAAATAAATAACCGCCTAATAGATTTCCCAATACGCCGGCAGCAGAATTCAACATCAACACAAAGCCAGCCATCGCAAGCGACTTCCCTAAATAATCGTGCAAATAAATGGCGTTTAAAGGCCATAAAAAAGAGTTGCCCGTTGTGTTCACAAGCATTCCGATAATTAAAAACCACACACTTTTTGGCATAGAATGACCTCCATTATTTCGATACTCTAAATAGTTAGTTTATGTTGAAAAATACGAAAGCACAAGAAAAATAATTTTACTCTTTTTACATAGACTTAAGAATACTTTTAATGCAGGTGTTTTTAGTGTAGGTTCGTAAAGCCCTCTATGATTTGCTCTGGTGGATGCCCTTTTCGCTCAGCTATCACCACGATTCGCTCCGGTCATTAACCTTTTCGCTCGGCTTCCCCCATGATTCGCTCCAGTCATTATCCATCGCTCGGCTTCCCCATCCACTCGCACCAATCGTCTTATTTTTTCGCTCAGCTCTCCCAGTATTAAATAGTAAAGTCCTTAATAATAAATTCTTACCTCATGACGGAACCATTGACACATGATAAAATATAGTGTTAGAGGAGTGAAATAAATGACAGAAACAAACTTTCCTTTTCCTTCAGACGGGAAAAGATATTATACATGGAATCGCTATTTACGTGAGCAATTTGGTCATAAAGTTTTTAAAGTAGCACTGGATGCAGGTTTTGACTGCCCAAACCGTGATGGTACAGTTGCCTTTGGAGGCTGTACGTTTTGTAGTGCAGCAGGTTCTGGTGATTTTGCCGGCAACAAAGTTGATCCAATCGAGGTGCAATTTGCTGAAATCCGTGACAAAATGCATCAAAAATGGAAGGATGGCAAATACATGGCCTATTTCCAGGCATATACAAATACACACGCACCACTACCAGTATTAAAGGAAAAATTTGAGGCAGCTCTGGCCCAAGAGGGTGTTGTTGGATTATCCATTGCAACTCGCCCAGATTGTTTGCCAGATGATGTTGTCGAGTATTTAGCTGAATTAAATGAACGCACATATTTATGGATTGAACTTGGACTTCAAACTGTGCATGAAAAAACAGCAAATCTCATCAACCGTGCCCACGATTATGCAACATATGTAGAAGGTGTTGAAAAGCTACGGAAGCATGGTATTCGAGTATGCTCGCATATTATTAATGGCCTTCCACTTGAAGACTATGACATGATGATGGAAACTGCTCGCGAGGTAGCAAAGCTTGATGTACAAGGCATTAAAATTCATTTACTACACCTTTTAAAAGGCACGCCTATGGTTAAGCAATATGAAAAGGGTATGTTAGAATTTTTAGATCAGGAGGTTTACACAAAGCTAGTAGCAGATCAACTTGAAATTCTACCACCAGATATGGTTATTCATCGTATCACAGGCGATGGACCAATTGATTTAATGATTGGTCCGATGTGGAGTGTTAATAAATGGGAAGTATTAAATGGAATTGATGCTGAACTTGAACGCCGTGGAAGCTGGCAAGGGAAATTTTATAAAGCTGAGGTTCCGAAATGAAGCTACAACGCGTTTTACAATATGCTCAACAGCTAATAAAGGATGCAGTTGCCGAGGGCGATACTGCGGTGGATGCCACTGCAGGAAACGGCCATGACACATTGTTTTTAGCACAACTTGTCGGTGATGAAGGTCAAGTCTACGCCTTTGATGTTCAAAAAAGCGCAGTCGATGCAACTCTCCATCGCCTTTTAGATAATGGCTTAGAGCATCGTGCACTTGTTTTACACAGGGGACATGAAGAAATAGCCAAATATGTACACAAACAAGTAGCTGCTGCTATTTTTAATCTTGGTTATTTGCCTGGTAGTGATCATGATATTATTACAAAGCCTAATACTACGATACAAGCAATTCAGGATTTGTTAAAATTGCTCAAAGTCGGCGGTCTTATAGTCCTTGTCATTTATCACGGTCATCCGGGTGGCAAGGAAGAACGTGATACAGTGATAGAATATGTCAGTCAACTTCCCCAAAAATATGTACATGTATTAAAATACGAGTTTCTAAATCAACAAAATGATCCACCCTTTGTTATTGCTTTAGAAAAAATGAAAGATTACCCGTTAATCTAATCCATTTACGCCCGAAACAAGATAAGTATTTCGGGCCTTTTTTTGAGGCTTCTCACCATAACGTGGAGTTGATTTCCGTTCCGACTGGGCGCTTTCCTGGGGGCGTCCGATGAGCCGCTTGGGCCGACACGATGTTGGTCACGAAGGCGTTATCACAGGACGTGATGCTCTTAGCCTTCGTTCCTCTATCGCTAACCCCCAAGGAGTCGCCCAGTCGTAACGAAGATCAACTTACTCAGAACCACCAGGATTTTATTTTATAAAAAATAAAAGCTATCTAATAGAATATTACAATCTATTAGATAGCTTTCTCTTTATTGTCTATTTATTTTTACGTTTTTCATTATAGTCTATCCAGAAATCTGCACCTTTAATTCCTAGTTTACGAGGATCAAAAACAGGATCTTTTCCTTCTTTTTTCTGTTTCTCATAATCCTTTAATGCAACAATTGCAGGTTTCATAATAATTAAAATTGCTAAAACATTAATCCAAACCATTAGGCCCAGTCCAACATCCCCCATTGCCCAAGCAAGGTCAGATGTGCGTATAGTACCGTAGAACGAAGCAATTAAAATAGCAAATTTCGCAACCCAAATGGCGACTTTTTCTGTAGCTCCTGAGAATAGATACGCCACATTTGTTTCGGCAATGTAGTAATATGCCATAATTGTCGTAAAAGCAAAGAAGAATAATGCAATCGCTACGAATGGACCACCAAAGCCTGGTAGTGAAGAGTCAACTGCATATTGTGTGTATGCTGCACCTTCTTTAATACTTTTCGCAAATGTTATTTGTTCATCCCCAGTTAATCCGTCTTTATTGAATTCACCAGTATAAATAAATGAATCCGTACCTTCTGCAGCTTTTTCATCCTGTACATTATACATTCCAGTAAATAAAATCATAAATGCTGTAGCTGAACAGATTAATAATGTATCAATATATACAGAAGCCGCTTGCACGATTCCTTGTTTAGCAGGATGTGATACTTCTGCTGCCGCAGCTGGATGCGCTCCTGTCCCTTGACCGGCCTCGTTAGAATAAATTCCGCGTTTAACACCCCATGCAATAGCAGATCCGATTATACCACCAAAGATTTCTTGTGCACCAAATGCGCTAGAAAAAATTAATGCAATTACAGATGGTACTTCTTCAATATTCATTGCAATAATGATAAGGGCCATAAGAATATAAGCTAACGCCATGAAAGGTACTATAATCTGTGCAGCATTGGCAATCCATTTAACCCCACCGATAATAATGGCACCTAGTAATATGGCAATAATAAGTCCTGTAATCCAAGTTTCAATATTAAAAGCGTTTTCAACAGCTGTCGCAATTGCATTCGATTGAACACCCGGCATCAAGATTAACATTGCAGCTAATGCGGCAATAGCAAAAATAACTGCAAACCACTTTTGCCCCATTCCCTTTTCTATGTAATATGCGGGTCCGCCACGATATTCTGTATCTTTCTCTTCTTTATAAATTTGAGCCAACGTCGACTCAACGTAAGCAGTTGCCGCACCGATAAAGGCAATTGCCCACATCCAAAAAACAGCACCAGGTCCCCCCATCCCGATTGCTGTCGCAGTACCGGCAATATTACCTGTACCTACTCGACCAGATAATGCGATAGACATCGCCTGAAAGGATGAAATCCCCTTATCCGATTTTTCACCTTTAAACATTAAAACAAACATATCTTTGATGTGTCTTACTTGTAGGAATCGTGTAATGATTGAAAAAAAGAGTCCAATCAATAAGATACCATAAATAAACCACGGTCCCCATAAAATGTCATTCAATGTTCCAACAATTGCTTCCATCTTACCCCTCCAATTTTGAAATTTTACTTTAAGTCATTATAGTATTACACTTTTCAGAAAATTACAACATTATATTCGGAGATTATTTACCAAAAGTTGGAGGTGTGTTTTTTAAATATATGTCGTGTATGTAAGTCAATCGGAGTCGGAGCTGGACGACGCCTCGAGGAATTAGCGTCTTAGGTGAGACTCTGAGCGAGCCAGTAGAAGACGAAGGCTAATAAACGCCTTCGTGACCAACATTTGTGCTATTGTCGCTTTGCTTTCGCACATAAAACATTTGTTGCTGCCGCTTTGCTTTCGCACATAAAACATTTGTTGCTGTCGCTTTGCTTTCGCACATAAAACATTTGTTGCTGCCGCTTTGCTTTCGCACATAAAACATTTGTTGCTGCCGCTTTGCTTTCGCACATAAAACATTTGTTGCTCTAAGCGGCTCATCGGACGCACACAGGAAAGCGCATCAGTCGGAACCCATATTTATGGTGATGAGCCATGTTAGTAACAATACGTTAGCAAGTTTTAGAGAGGTTACACTACTCTATAATGTAACCAATTCTTCGAAGAGCATTATTAATAAAATCACGTATATAAACAAAAATTTCTTCACGCTCTACTTCATGAAATAGATTATGATAACAGTTTTCCCATTCTTTGAATTGAAACTCTGTAAATTCCTGCTGATATAGCCAATTACGGGTTTGTTTAGTTTCAGTAATACTATCTTTTTCAGCTGTCATAACTAACATAGGCCTATTAGGGAATTCAGCTTTAGGCAATAACACTAAATTACGCATCATTTGCTGTAGCTCTCTATACCATTTCACAGAAACGACTGACATAAAAGAAACCTCATCCTTCATCTCATCTCTTCCTTCTACACTGCGCGTTAACGTGTTTAATGTAATTTCATGAGTCATTTTCACATTTGCTGTCAGGGCACTTAGACTAGTTAGAGCATTCGATAGTTTACCTGGCAATAGCTTTAAATTTAGCCAAGGTGAAGTTAAAATAATACCTGCGCATTCATATTTTCGCTTATGCATGGTGTGTAGTAATAATGTTGCACCAAGCCCATGTCCTATTAAAAAGACAGGTAAATTATACGAAAAAGCATTCTCGATTAAATGCCTTGTATATTTGTTGTATTCTTTAAAATCTTCATCATGAACACGTGAAAATCCTACATCTACACCATGATTAGGTAAATCCCCCATGACTACGTGGAAGCCTTCCAATCTAAGTTTTTCTATAAGCCATGCATACCAGCGGTGATTTTCATATGCACCATGAATAATAGCAACCACAGCCTTTGCTTGCCCATCAGCTTCCCATTTCCACATTTCACATAGTCCTCCTAAAAAAATAATTACACAATGATTATATCGAAATATTTCGCTCATTTTAATTTTATATTTCCATCAAGTTGCGTATTTGATACGATAATAATACATCATAGAAAGAAAAGAGGCGATTCTCATGATCTATCCATTTAAAGGGAAAACACCAAAGATCGATCCATCTGTTTTTATTGCCGATTATGCAACCGTTACTGGTGACGTTATAATAGGTGCTGAAACGACAATTTGGTTTAACACAGTAATTCGAGGTGATGTATCACCAACAATTATCGGAAAACGAGTTAGTATTCAAGACCTTTGTTGTTTACATCAAAGCCCTAAATATCCGCTCATTATTGAAGATGAAGTAACAGTCGGACATCAAGTAACTTTACATAGCTGTACGATTCGTAAAAATGCCTTAATAGGTATGGGCTCAATAGTTTTAGACGGAGCAGAGATTGGAGAGGGTGCATTCATCGGGGCGGGTAGTCTTGTACCTCCAGGCAAAGTCATTCCTCCGAATAGCTTAGCATTAGGTCGTCCAGCAAAGGTTGTACGAGAATTAAATGCTGAAGATAAAGAAGATATGGAACGCATCGTACGTGAATATGCAGAAAAAGGTCAATACTATAAATCTCTTCAAACAAAAATATAAATAGCTATTTCAATTACATCGAAGCAGCTCCTCGTATTTTTGGACAACCAAGCCATACATAGTTGTAATTAGAAGCTATTTTTTTGGATAAAACTATTTCAGCGGATGTTTGGACACCCGCTGAAATGAGTTAAAATAATTTTACAGCTTCTGCATTGTTTTAGCTAAACTATTTATAATCCTGCTTTTTCCATTAATGCGTCAGCTTTATCTGTTTGTTCCCAAGGTACATTTAAGTCCGTACGACCGAAATGACCATATGCTGCAGTTTGCTTATAAATAGGACGACGAAGATTAAGCATTTTTATAATCCCTGCTGGGCGTAAATCGAATAGCTCGCGTACCCATTCTACGATATCAATTTCCTTAACTTTTCCTGTCCCAAATGTATCTACAGCAATAGATACTGGTTGAGCAACACCGATTGCATAAGCAAGTTGTACTTCAGCACGTTCTGCTAAGCCTGCCGCTACGATATTTTTTGCCACATAGCGTGCTGCATATGCCGCTGAACGGTCCACCTTAGTTGCGTCCTTACCAGAGAAAGCACCTCCACCATGACGCGCATAGCCACCGTATGTATCAACGATGATTTTACGTCCTGTTAGACCAGCATCCCCTTTTGGACCACCTATTACGAAACGGCCAGTTGGGTTGATGAAATATTTAGTATTAGCATCTAGTAATTCATTTGGCACAACCGGAGCAATAACGAATTCTTTTATATCTGCTTGAATTTGTTCAAGCGTCGCTTCTTCGTCGTGCTGTGTTGAAATTACAATCGTATCTACGCGCACTGGTACATTATTTTCATCATATTCAACCGTTACTTGCGTTTTTCCATCTGGACGTAAATATGCAAGTTCGCCAGATTTACGTGCTTCCGTTAAACGACGAGCTAATTTATGCGCTAAACTAATTGGTAATGGCATAAGCTCTGGTGTTTCGTTACATGCATAACCGAACATTAAGCCTTGGTCACCGGCGCCAATTGCTTCAATGTCAGCGTCTGACATAGAGCCTTCACGCGCTTCTAAAGCTTGGTCAACACCTTGCGCAATATCAGGTGATTGCTCGCCAATCGCAACAAGTACTGCTAGGTTTTCAGCATCAAAGCCATATTTCCCACGAGTATAACCGATTTCTGCTACAGTATCACGGACGATACCTTTAATATCGACATATGTAGAAGTAGTAATTTCTCCTGCTACTAATACTAAGCCTGTTGTTACAGTTGTTTCACACGCTACACGCGCATTTGGATCTTCTGCTAAAATAGCATCTAAAATGGCATCCGAAATTTGGTCACAAATTTTGTCTGGATGTCCTTCTGTTACACTCTCTGATGTAAACAATCGACGGTTTGTCATTTAGTTTTCCTCCTATTACTCTTACAAATAAAATTTGTGAATGAATACGGTACTCATTACCCATGTCAAGTCCGTTCCTAAGGATTGAACTCTCAAGCCGTTGTTGCTGTCGTTTCACTTTCGCACAAAAACAACCTGTTGCTGTCGTTTCACTTTCGTACAAAAAAAAACAGTTGCCGCTTTTAACACGAGGATTTTCGAAAGATCCGTCATTATAATAAGGAAAGGATTACACATACTTACCTTTACATTCGTTTTTTACAATAAAAAAAATCCTTCTCTCACGCTTACTTAACATGAGGAAAGGAAATAATGACTTCGTAACCTTTCACTCTTATCGTTCAAGGGTTTACCCTTGCATCAGGTTGGCACCAACGCATGTCGTGAAATAGTTCATGCAGGTTGCCGGGTTTCACAGGGCCTGACCCTCCACCAGCTCGGGATAAGAGTATCCGTTCAATATCTCATAATACGTAAAAGGTCGAACGTTGTCAATTATTTTTGCTTTATCCCTTATCAATTATGCCTTGCTATAATTGTGTCCGCTACGCTTTCAGTACAAAAATTATCTGCTGAAAGAAGTTAAAAACTATGGAATACACAAGGAATCAAAACACTTAACATTTGGATTATGCTATAATTTGAAGCACAGAGGCTTATTACCATAACGACATGGCAATAGTTTCAACAAACGTATCCTAACTTTTGGTGATAAGCCCAAAATAATCCCTACTCTCCACCTCACATCATGTGTTAACATATGTGTGACCCTTTAATCTTCATTCGACAAATGTTTTTTGTGGCGAAAGTAGATCGTCAGCTACGGAAGAATACCATCTCATTATGTGGTGGATGAAAATAGTTATGCCCCCTTTTCAGTCGGTGACACACTCCAACTGATAAAAACCAGCTAAAAATTTGACATCCTGTGCGAACCTCATGTTGGTCAAAAGCTTCCCAAACGCGATTCAACTTGTCGAAAGTGGTTGTGTAATCACTTGATTATAAATAGGGTAAAAAGCATTCTTAAAGCGAACAAATTAACTTTTTGTCGTTTTCTTGAAAAGTAATAAAATCTCAAAAATAATTTCTGAATTAGTATAGATTATTTAAGCAATTGTGTTATACTATTTTTGAAATTAAGAAAATCTCCCCAGACTCAAGGGAATACTATAAAAAAGGATGGTATTTAATCGATGAATTCAGTAGAAATTGCAAACGAACTGAAGGAATTATTAAACGGCGGTAACATTAATGTTCAACTTTCAGTACCACAATTAGCTGAAAAGGCAACATCTCGTGGTGAAGCTATGTTAACAGTAGATGGCGCTGTTCGTGCAGAAACTGGCAAATACACTGGTCGTTCACCTAAAGATAAATATATGGTAGAAGAAGAAAGCACAAAAGATAAAATTGACTGGGGAAAAGTAAACCAACCAATTTCTTCTGAAGTGTTCGATAACTTATATGTAAAAGTAGTAAAATATTTAAAAGAACGTGACGAATTATTCGTATTCAAGGGCTTTGCTGGTGCTGACAAAGATTCACAATTGAGCATCCAAGTAATCAATGAATATGCTTGGCACAATCTTTTCGCTCATCAATTATTTATCCGTCCAACTGCAGAAGAATTAACTTCTCATGTTGCTGACTTCACAGTGATTTCAGCTCCTAACTTTAAAGCAGACCCTGCTATCGATGGCACAGCTTCTGAAACATTCATCATTGTATCACTTGAAAAGAAAATCATCCTAATCGGTGGTACTGAATACGCTGGTGAAATCAAAAAATCTATTTTCGGTATCATGAACTACTTATTACCACAACAAGGCATCCTTTCAATGCACTGCTCAGCAAACGTTGGTGAAGCTGGTGATGTTGCATTATTCTTCGGTTTATCTGGTACTGGTAAAACTACTTTATCAGCTGATCCTGAGCGTAAGCTTATCGGTGACGATGAACACGGTTGGTCTGATAATGGTGTATTCAACATTGAGGGCGGTTGCTATGCAAAAACAATTAACCTTTCTGCTGAAAAAGAACCTGAAATCTACAATGCAATCCGCTTCGGTTCTGTTCTAGAAAACGTAGCTGTTGATCCAGAAACTCGAGTTTGTGACTATGATGATGGTTCATTAACAGAAAATACTCGTGTAGCTTATCCAATCCAATTCATTGAAAATATTGTTGATCCATCTGTTGCAGGTCACCCAAAAACAATCATCTTCTTAACAGCTGATGCATTTGGTGTATTACCTCCAATCAGTAAATTAACAAAAGAGCAAGCAATGTACCACTTCCTAAGCGGTTTCACATCTAAACTTGCTGGTACAGAACGTGGTGTAACAGAGCCAGAACCAGTATTCTCAACTTGCTTCGGCTCTCCATTCCTTCCACTTCCAGCAACAGTATATGCTGAAATGTTAGGTCAAAAAATTGACGAGCACGGTGCACAAGTATACTTAGTGAACACTGGTTGGACTGGTGGCGAATATGGTACTGGTAGCCGTATGAAGCTTTCTTACACTCGTACAATGGTACGTGCTGCAATTGATGGCCAATTAGCTGATGTTGAAACAATTCAAGATTCAGTATTCGGCTTAAACATTCCAACTGCTGTTGAAGGTGTACCAACAGAAGTGCTTAACCCTCGTGATGCATGGGCGGACAAAGCTGCTTATGATGCGAAAGCTTCTGAACTTGCTGGTCTATTCAACGAAAACTTCAAGAAATTCTCAAATGTTTCTGAAGCCATCACTAAACTTGGTGGTCCATTAAAATAATTTACTATGCAAAGGGAACGATTTCATAATCGTTCCCTTTTTTGTGTTGAAAAAGAAAATTTTCGTAAATATATAGCTCTCTTTAAACGAGGGTGATTTCCATTCTAGACTACTCGCTATCCTATGTATCTAGCCACTTCTTCTGCTTTGTGCTTTGCTACCGCTTCGATTTCGCACACATAACAGTACCGTTTTATCAGTATTAATTGAGAGTAGTATGCCAGAAGATACATGCCGAGTGAAAGGATTGATTGGAGCGGAGACTGGGCGACTCCTTGGGGATCAGCGATAGGGGAACGAAGGCTAAGAGCATCACGTCCTGTGATAACGCCTTCGTGACCAACATCGGTGCTGCTGCCGCTTCGTTAGCACTACGCTTTCGCGCAAAAAACATCTGTTGGCCCGAGACCCTGGAGCGAGCACGCGAGTGAAGCGGCTCATCGGACGCCCCCAGGAAAGCGCCCAGTCGAAGCGGAAATCAATCTCTCATTTTTGCCGAAGAGCCACACTAAATTATTAACATTTCGACAACAATCAAAAGGAACGATTCAAGTAGTTCCCTTTTTTATATCCCCTTATTTTGAAAAGTCTACTTTTCATATTAGTAACTTTGTGTATAATTCATAATAGTAGTTTTAGGGGGATACATATGAAAAGAAAGTATAAAGTGATTATTACCATTGTCAGTCTTCTATTAGTATTGTTTATTGGGGTTGGATTTTTTGCAGGGAATTATTTTTATAACTTCGCCTTAAATCCTAATATTGATAAATCAGAAGTGTTTAATGCTCCGCACAATTCTATTGCTGTTAGTCCTAAGGATGCTAAAGAAAAAGAAGAGAGTGAGAAGTGGTTTAAAGAGAATTATGAGGATTCTTATATACCGTCTTTCGATGATTTGAAATTACATGCCTATACGCTTAAAAATACAAACGAAACAAATAAATGGGCAATTATTTTCCATGGATACTCATCTGATGGCTCACAAATGACAAAGTACGCTAAGCACTTTTATGATACAGGCTACAACGTTCTCGTACCTGATGCAAGGGCTCATGGAAAAAGTGAAGGTGACTATATTGGTATGGGCTGGCATGATCGACTTGATGTAGTCTCTTGGATTAATAATATTATCAGTTCTGATAAAAACGCTGAAATTGTTTTGTATGGTGTTTCCATGGGTGGTGCTACAGTGATGATGGCCTCAGGAGAAGATCTACCTGACAATGTTAAGGCTATTATTGAGGATTGTGGTTATTCCTCAGTTTGGGATGAATTCTCCTATCAATTGAAAGCACTCTTTAATTTACCTGAATTTCCTATTATGCATTTTTCTTCAATTGTTACGAAGTTAAGAGCTGACTTTACGCTTGGTGAAGCTGATACCGTCAAGCAAGTAGCAAAATCGAAAACACCTATACTATTCATTCATGGAAGTAATGATACATTCGTTCCCTCTGATATGCTAAATGAAGTATATGAGGCCGCCAATGTACCGAAGGAGAAATTTATAGTTGAAGGTGCTGGACATGGTAATGCTGAAAGTGTTGCTGGAGATACCTATTGGGAAACTGTTAATAACTTTTTAGCAAAATATATAGAGTAAATATCCTTAATTTTTGCTACCGCTCAGGTGTCTACCCAAAGCACCTGAGCGGTTCTTTGTCCTACCCGAGCAGTTTTCCCACTGACCCGAGCAATTCTGAGGTCTACCCCAAGTTAATACCTTTTTGATTCAAAGAGTTTCTACATTAGAATCGTTGAATGGAAAGACAGCTTGAATACCTTATTGTCGTTTCATCCATTCACAAAGTGCATGTACTGTTGCTCTATTTTTTGCCGGTGGATACTGATGAGCGTAGCGGCTATCATACCATGTCTCATATGTTTTATCAGCATCCTTTAAATAAAACTCTAACTGTCTTGCATGTTCAATATCTACATTTTCATCACGGTAGCCATGAATAATAAGTACGGGAGCTGTAATGTGCTCTACCTCAAATAGTGGTGTTCGAGCATCATAAGCCTCTGGTACACGATTAGGCGTCCCTCCAATAACCCGCTTCATCATACGGCGCATATCTGTCCGCTCCCAATATGTAGCTGTTGCATCAGATACTCCTGCCCATGTCACAACAGAGGTGATATCTCTACGTAATATCGCTGTCCACAGTGCCATAATGCCACCACGCGAAAAGCCAAAGATATGGATATTATCATTACAAAACTTTTTTAGCACATCTACTGCGTATACAGCGTCATAACGATCCCCTCCAGCAAACTCATCTCGACCTTCTCCACCTCGATTGCCACGGTAATATGGGGCGAAAACGATAAAGCCTTGTGCTGCAAACTGTGCGACACGAGAAGGTCTCACCATACCAATGCTTTGCATACCTCCACGTAAATATAAAAAGCCATCATATGTACCTTCTGCCTTAGGCTCTGCTAATAATCCCTTCACACGTAGCCCCTGTGACATATAAGTAATTTCGGTTAAACGAATAGCTGGATTCGGCGAAGGATAGGCACGCTTTTTTACGATCTCACCATTGTTTGTCACGATGTTTCAACTCCTCCAGCATTTTCTTCATACCCTCATCCTTCATATGAAAACTCAAGTTAGGATGCTGAGCAAATTCTTCATCTGTTAACCAAAGCATGCCTGACGTTTCTAAATCAAATTCTATGTCCTCTTGCCCTGCAAATTGTGCGGTAAAGACCGTTTTACAAAATAAGATGTCCTCATGAACTGCGTATTCTGCAAACCATTTAAGATTTTTCACATGAACACCAGTTTCCTCAAACACTTCCCTAACTGCCGCCTGCTCCAATGTTTCTCCTGGTTCTTGCTTTCCACCCGGAACCTCTACACCACGGCGTTTATGAATCGTACATAACCACTTATTTTTATGTTTTAAAAAAACGAGTACATGCTTAGGCTCAACCTCAAGTTGCCCCCTTGTAAAGCTTAAATCTACTCGTAAACCATTTAAATCTGTAAATGAGAACACGCTCTTCAACTCCTTTTTATATTGCAAAAGCATTATTTCATACATTAAGTTAAATCTATTACTAAGAAATAATAGCATTCTTCAGCACATAGATAAAAATCTATGTCAGTATTGGCCTTAAAAGTATGTATCTCCTATAATTCACTGCTCTAATAAAGCGGATAGAGTATGTATTAAAAAACGCAGCAGTTTGACAGGCCAGAGGAATGTTTCTGCAATGTTCCAAATTCCATGTACTCACGCTCCTTCAACAGTCCTTAAAGATCCATTTATTTTTACTATAGACTATAGCTTAAATAAAGTGGTATTAGGAGTATTTTTTGCTAAAGTCTTATTTGCCTAGTTACTATTTTATTTATGCTTTTCGTTTTAAAGAAATCCACAATTTTTACAGATCGTGTAGCGCCATTTCCTCACTCTTTAACACTAGTATTGGAAAATAACATTCAAAAGAAATAGACTCTCGGTATATAGAACTCTTTCTATTTAATAATAGACATTGCAATCATTATAGTTTTCAATTTTAGCGTGCATTAAAAGCTTATACAAATTAGGGTCGCTGAAGTTTTTCAGTGACCCCTAATCTTAAACACGTTTATTGAAATAAGGAAGTTGTTCCACAAATGCTTTCGTATCATCATCCCCATACTCATGGACGAGTGCATAGATTTTTTTTAATCGCAAATCAATTTCATCATTTTCCCTATCTAGGTGATACTGTATATACGGTAACTGTGCACGCCATGCATTTGAAATTTCTAACAGCTGCATTTGCTGAAAAATCTTTTCAAAGACATCTAATGCTTGGCGGTCTATATTGAGTTCAAAGTTCCACGGTCCTGCATATGGATTTGTATAATACGTTCTATTGGCAAGTGAAAAATATACACGATGACGCTCCATCTCTACAAACCTCCTTTTTCCATAGTATGGAGGTAAAAGTGCCATTTTATTCGCTGGAATGTCAAACTTCCTTCACAACTAAGTAAGATTATCTAATTTATAATAGATATGATGATTAAGGAACGGAGGGAATGCCATGAGTTTAATCACGCTTTTAATTGTAGCAGCGATTATCGTTATTTTAATAACAGTCGCGACTATTATTAGTGTCAATCGCGCATATGCCTTTAAACATACAGTTGATGAAAAACCTAAGCAAAGCTTTCATCCAGATGAAGACTAGTTCAATTTGTACATTTTTTAAAGGAATTCTTTTATAATATTATTAACAAATAGAATTTGGAGTGAACACAATGGGCGTACCATTACCAATAATAATTATGATTGCAATGATGATGCTTATGTTTGGCGTTTCTGTCATTGTCCTTTTGAAGAAAAAAAGCAATTTCTTTACACAGACTATCGATGCTAAGCCTGAACAGGTCAATCCACAACAAAAGGATAAACAAATATGAAATATCCCTTTATATGGCTCATTAAGTTTTACAGAAAATTTATTTCACCTATGACGCCACCATCCTGCCGCTTCTACCCTACATGCTCCTCTTATGGGCTAGAAGCTTTTCAAAAACACGGTGCCATTAAAGGATTCTATTTAACGATTAAGCGCATATCAAAATGCCAACCATTACATCCTGGCGGCTTTGATCCTGTGCCTGAAAAATGGCCTTCGAAAAAGAATTAATTTTCGAGGGTCATTTTTTCTTGTACTTTTTTCAGATGTACGTTATTATAGAAACTGTTCTAATAACCAAATCGTAACGATTACTATTTGAAAGAGGTATGCTATAAAATGAAAAAGTTATTTTTGTTATGTTTAGTTGCAGTTCTTGCCTTATTCACTGCTGCCTGTGGAGATAAAACATCAACATCTAAACAGTCAGAGAAAAAGGATAAATTAACAATTTACACAACTGTATATCCGTTAAGTTATTTTGCACAACGAATCGGCGGCGATTTTGTAGAGGTTTCTTCCATTTACCCTGCTGGCGCCAATGAACACACATTTGAGCCAACACAAAAAGATATGATGAAACTAGCAGACGCTGATATATTTTTCTATATTGGTCTAGGACTAGAGGGCTTTGTTGAAAATGCCAAAAAAACACTAGCTAATGAAGATGTAACAATGGTTGCAACAGCGGATCAGGTTTCAGATGAAAAATTAGCTGTCAGCACTGGACATATACACGATGATGAAGATGACCATGCTACTACTACAGAAGAGCATAGCCACGGTGAAGACGAACACGGACATGACGATCATGATCATGGAAATATAGATCCACATGTTTGGTTATCACCTATTATTAGTCAAGACTTAGCACTTTCTATTAAAAACACGCTAGTTGAAAAAATGCCGGAACAAGAAGCTACATTTACAGCTAACTACGAAGCATTAGTAAAAGAACTCCAAGATTTAGACAACGAATTTAAAGCAATGGCTGATAAGGCACAAGAGAAGTCGTTCTTCGTATCACATGCAGCATTTGGCTATATCGCAGGTCAATACGGCTTAAAGCAAATACCAATAGCAGGTTTAAACTCACAAAATGAACCTTCTCAAAAGGAACTAACTAAGATTGTTGATAAAGCAAATGATTTGCATATTCATTACATTTTATTCGAGCAAAATGTTTCTTCTAAGTTAGCCGAGGTCATCCAAAAAGAAGTTGGGGCAGAGTCGCTTGTCTTGCATAATTTAAGCGTTTTAACAACGGATGATGAAAAAAATAATGAAACATACTTCACGCTAATGAAGAAAAATATTCAAACTTTAGATACTGCATTAAACTCCCACAAATAAATGACTAAGGAGGTGCCCCGACAATCGTTTGGGGCACCTCCTTTATTATGACGTATTTTTCTTGTGGCATTCGTTTTTCCGTTCTATAAATACTTATTAGCCTCTTTTTCATTTTTACCGAATCATGTTTCTTTTGCTCAGCCTTTATTTGTACTACTTTACTTTCTAAAATGATTGGTTCCCATTTATTTAGATGTAACTGAACAGAGTGATCGCTTTGATTTCCT
Organism: Lysinibacillus sp. TE18511; assembly: GCF_054062295.1. Lineage (NCBI taxonomy): Bacteria > Bacillati > Bacillota > Bacilli > Caryophanales > Bacillaceae > Lysinibacillus > Lysinibacillus sp. TE18511. The sequence goes on along the minus strand of NZ_JBSSFD010000039.1, from coordinate 18,330 downwards.
TTTATAAGCTGTGTAGGCTGTTCTATTAATTGTTTTACAATTAATTTATTTTTACTTAAATTAGACAGTCTTTCATCAAAAGTAAAATAACTATCCAATATTGGTTTTGTAAGAACTTCAACCTTACTAGTTCTATGAAAATCTATATACGCTTCGCTTGTTGCAGCGGGGAAGCTCGCATAGTCCCAAGAGTGATCCTGTGCTAATTGGCGATCCGAAACTAAAAAGTAATTATAACGTACTTCACCTTTACGATCCGGCAAAGGATCATCCCATGTAACGTCGATATGATACCATTCATTATCAAGCTTTACTAAAACCCAGGCATGTAGCTGTTCACCTACTTTTCCTGGAACGTATTGTACCTCAAAGCCTAGCATCTCTAACATCCGATAAAGCACTAAAGCATATGCCTGACAGACTCCCTTGTTTTCCGTAAGCAATGTGTAGGGAGAATATTGACTTCCTTCGGTTTCCTTTGAATATTCAGCGGATAAGACAATAAAATCATGTGCAGCCCGTAGTTTCTGCAGATCACTTAATCCATGCATAGGTGCAATAATATTCGCCAAAGTCTGTTCTACAAATGCCTCCTCTGCTTGTGAAATATGATAAGTAAATTGAAATTTAATGACAATATTATTGGCATATCCATCATATTTCCATTTAAAACTAGAAATATTGGCGTAAATATATGGATCTTGAATAGCATGTTTAATAAGCTCTGATAGTTCATCTTTTATTTCAGTCGTATCACCTGTGTAATGGATGTCAAATTCAGTAGACAATTGCATAACTTGTTTATCAATTAGATTTTGTAGTGTTTCTATTGAATTTGCTGTTGCAATATTCTTTTGTTCATAGTTTGCGAATACTTGCACATGACTCATTTGTAAAACAAATAATATAATGACAACATTATATATATATTTTCTCATATGAGTCATTCTCCTTTACTAACTAGTTTATGCCTTCCATTTTTTATTATGTTAATGAATGATTAATTTAATTCTAAAAGTTTGCTAAAAAAGACATCCGCTGATAGAAGTTAAAACGAATAAAAGAAGCCCTCTTATCATGAAGGCTTCTTTTCAACTGATCGAATATAAATTAATTTGTATCCATAAACAAAGGTTGATTTTCACTCCGAGTGGACGCTTTCCGCGGGCTTGGCTTCAATCTCCTCGTCACTACGTTCCTGCGGGGCTTTCAGCGCAAGCTTATCCCGCAGGAGTCGCCACTCTCCGCAAAATCAACTGTTCCTCTTTAAAGGATGAGTCGGCAAGCTGAAACCAAAATTCTATTATGGTTATAATTAAAATACCAGAAAAAAACAGAAAAATTGTAAGGCAATAGGTTGGTTTTTTGTACAAAATAAATCTATCCATATAGGAAACAAGACAGCTTCGACGCTTCTCATGAAATATTAAGTAGCGTGGTCTACCAATTAAATGCTTTATGCAAACAAAATAATGTTTGTCTATAAACTGAAAGAAGCCCTCTTATCATGAAGGCTTCTTTCATAGTGTTGAAAAAAATTATTTTTTCATTGAAATTAAAGTATGGTACTCCAGCAAAATGAGTGGCTGATTTCCGTTCCGACTGGGCGCTTTGCCGCTGACGCTTCGCTTTCGCGCAGATAAAACATTTGTTGCTGTCGCTTCGCTTTCGCGCAGATAAAACATTTGCCGCTGACGCTTCGCTTTCGCACAGAGCAAAGCTTCCTGGGGCGCCCAGTCACTCAATCAACCAATTCACTTAGCATATCACTCAAATTTATAGTGATAAAATGAAACTTCAGCAGATGTTTTTTGTGCGAAAGTGAAGCGCCGCAACATTACTTCATTAATTTTCTACGAAGTAACTTATTAGCACCGTTACGAGGAAGCTTGTCCGTAATAATAATTTCTTTTGGCATTTTATATTTAGCAAGTTTCTGTTGACAAAATGCCTGTATTTGTTCGACCGGTACTTGTTCTTTTAATACAACAAAGGCAATTGGTACTTGTCCCCACTCATCATCTTCGATACCACATACTCCCGCTTCCTGAACAGCAGGATGTGTAAGTAACACATTTTCGATTTCCGCAGGATAAATATTTTCCCCACCTGAAATAATTAAATCCGCCCGACGATCAATGACAAATAAATAGCCTTCTTCATCTAAATAACCAATATCGCCAGTATGCAGCCAGCCATCGATCGTTGCATTTTTTTCGGCAAAACGACCAATATATCCTGGCGTTACATGTGGACCACGTATACAAATCTCTCCCTCACCATTGGCATTCGGCTCAGCAATGCGAATTTGGTTAAAAAACAATGGTTTTCCCGCTGAACCTATTTTTTGCATCGCATCTTCATTTGCTAATGTTGCCGTTTGTGATGAAGTTTCAGTCATACCATACGTTTGAGCTACAGCTAAATTTAATGCATGAGCTCTTTTTAAATAATCTACTGGCACAGGTCCTCCGCCTGCTAGCATCATTTTAAATTTCGGTGAGGCTTGTGCATTGTTCTGTTCAAGTGTATGTAGAATCCTTTCCAATGTAACAGCGACTACTGACATATGCGTAACATCACCATTTACTATATTTTCGGAAATGGCTTCTACATCAAAATGATTATATAAATTCACTTTATTACCGTACAATAGAGAGCGTACTAATATAGAAAAGCCACTAATATGAAAAAGTGGTACTGCACATAACCAAGCGTCATCAGCCTGCAAACCTAAATTAAGAACAGAGGACGTTGCACTTGCCTGATGATTTCCAACCGTTTGACGAACCCCTTTTGGAAAGCCAGTCGTACCAGATGTATACATAATTGATGTTGTTTGCTGTAAAGGCCATTCTTTTGCAACATCTATCGTCGTCTCCGAACTTTCTTCAATAGTTGAAAATAAGTGATGCGTAGTTTGCGACGGTAGTTTTTCTACATCCTCATCTGCAATTACTACTGTCACTGCCTCTGAATCCTCTAATTGATAGGCAATTTCAGCCTGTGATAGCCTCCGATTTAGCATGACCATTTCACATTGTAAATGCATACATGCATACATCATGATGACAAGTGCAGGCTTGCTCGGCCCCATTATAGCAATCCGGTCTCCTTGCTTAATTCCTAATGTAGTTAGTTGACGCGCACGCTTTAAAGACAAATCATTTAATTCTTGAAATGTCCAAGTTTGCCCGTTATATGTTAAACCGTTTCGTAACGGTGTTAAATACGCTCGCTGTAAAATCCAATTTGGATACATCTCGTTTTCCCTCCAATCAACCTTAATCTTACCGTTACATCGCATCATCCGTCTATCCGTCAGTTTGCGAGGTTTATCCATCACTTTGATCAGGCTTTCCTTCGCTTCGACTATTCTATCCGGCACTCTGACAAGTCTATCCGTCGCGCCCGTTTAGATATACAAAAAGCTCGTATCTCCAAAAAGATACGAGCTGTTCAACGCTTCCAATAATCAAGGGAATCTTGGGAATTGACCGAAATCTGGTTGACGTTTTTCTTTAAATGCGTCACGACCTTCTTTAGCTTCATCTGTTGTGTAATAAAGAAGAGTAGCGTCGCCAGCCATTTGTTGAAGACCTGCTAAACCGTCTGTATCTGCATTCATCGCTGCTTTTAAGAAGCGTAGAGCAGTTGGAGACATTTCTAGCATTTCTTCACACCATTGTACAGTTTCATCTTCAAGTTGCTCGTAAGGAACAACTGTGTTAACTAATCCCATATCAAGTGCTTGCTGTGCATCATATTGACGGCAAAGGTACCAAATTTCACGCGCCTTTTTATGTCCAATGATACGTGCAAGATAGCCTGAGCCATAACCAGCATCGAATGAACCAACTTTTGGTCCAGTTTGTCCAAAACGTGCATTGTCAGCAGCAATTGTTAGGTCACAAACAACATGTAATACGTGTCCTCCACCGATTGCATAGCCAGCAACCATCGCTACTACTGGTTTTGGAATAACACGGATTAAACGTTGTAAATCAAGAACGTTTAGACGTGGGATTTCATCTTCACCAACGTAGCCGCCATGACCGCGTACTTTTTGGTCCCCACCTGAACAGAAGGCATGTTCACCTTCACCAGTTAAAATGATAACCCCAACATTTTTGTCATCACGTGCACGTGAAAAAGCATCGATCATTTCCATTACCGTTTTTGGTCGGAATGCGTTGCGCACTTCTGGACGGTTAATCGTAATTTTTGCGATACCGTTATAGAACTCATACTTAATATCTTCGTAAGTATGTAAAGTAGTCCATTGACGTGTCATTGAATTGCCTCCTAATAAATATATTCGTCTCGTTCAGAACCGAGGCGGTAACGTAAAATTTTATTACGATCAATTATGCCTCGGCATAATTGCGTCTGGAATCGGCTTTGTGCAATCACAAAGAATTCCTTTCCGATTCCATGACATCCGCCGGAGGCTTTAACTTCTTTCATTGGTGTTGAAAGAAGTTAAATACTCCTCTACTATTGTAGCAAACTCAGCGGGATTTTCCACATGAATTGCATGTCCAGCGTCATTTACTGTCTTATGCTTAACAATATTTAATAACGCTTTCATTTCTAGTGCTATTTTACAAAATTTTTCATCTAATGAGCCTGTTATTAAAAGCACAGGAAATTCTAACTTAGTTAATGACAGCCAATTTGAAGGCTGGACGCCTGTCCCAATGCCTCGTAAGCTACCAGCCAGGCCTTCCTTCTTCTGAGAAAGTCTTTCTGCGCGAATAGCTTCTTGTATACTGCGAGGTAAACGTTTTTGTGATTCAAACATCGGAATATTCTCCCATGCGTTGACAAATGATAATAAACCGTTACGAACTATTTTTTCAGCTAGAGCATTATCCTTCACACAACGTTCAGAACGTTCCTCTAAAGTTCGTAAACCTGGAGAAGCACTTTCTAAAATTAGCTGATCCACACGTTCTGGGTAAGAGATTGCATACGATAATGCAATTCTTCCCCCCATAGAATAGCCTAACAACGTAAATTTCTTTAACTGTAGCTGACAACAAACTTCCTCTATATCTAGGATTTGTTCTTGCATAGAGAAGCGACTAATGGGCTGAGGTATAGCCGTTCGACCATGTCCAATTAAATCAATTGCAATCACTCTTACATTCGGTAATGCTTCCGCTAAAGTTCGCCATGTAGCCGTACTACCTGTAAAACCATGCAATACAACGAGCGTTTGCTGTGCTTCTTCATTCCAGATTTCTACGTACGTTTCCAGCCCTCGAATCATTAACTTTGCCATGCTTTTAATCCCGCATTAATGCGATTCCATAATGCCCGATGCGCATAAACATTTTCCTCTCTATCTGTGAAAATTTCGAATAAGCGCAATGGTCGTTTTTTTATTGTAGTAAACTTCTCTGATATCTCTGAAATATCTTCTACGCGAATATAGTCCATAGCGTACATATTGGCAATATCTCTGAATTCGAGTGCAGTTGGTGTGCCAAATAAATCTTCATAATGTGCCTCAACTGTGGATTGAGGTAAATAAGAGAAAATACCGCCGCCATCATTATTCATAACGATGATTGTCAGGTTGCATTCCTGGTATCTTGAAGCAATAAGACCGTTGACATCATGTAAAAATGCTAAATCGCCAATAAGCAAGTAGGTTTCACGGTTATTTCCTTGACTGAAGCCCATTGCAGTTGATACGACGCCATCGATACCATTCGTTCCACGATTCGCAACAATACGAATATCCTTCGATGTCGCCATTAAAAACGTATCAATATCACGCACTGGCATACTGCTACTAACAAAAATATCACTGCCATTCGGAATCATGTTCAGTAATCGACTTACCATTGCTCCTTCATCGATTGCAGCGTCAGAATAATGTTCAATATATTCCAAAGCTATATCATTAGCATCTTGCCACTCAGCTAAATATTCTGCCTCTAGTGCTGATTCAGTGATTTCTAATTGAGTGAGCCACTCACCAATGCTTGCGTGAATAAAATGAGTAGACACACTTGTAGAATCACGGAACATCGGATCTTCATCGACAATAATATAAGCATCAGGCTGAGATTTAGTTATAAACTGCATAATAAATTTAGAAACAGGCTGTGCGCCTAAACGTAGTACCGTATCAGGTTCAACTAATGCTTTAAAATCCTCACTCTTCATAATTGCATCATACGTTGTGATAATATATGGCAGACAATCCTCTGGGACAGATGCCCGCATATTCGATAAACTCTCGACAATGACAGGCCATTTTAATTGGCGAACAAACTCCCACATAATTGTTAAATCTGTACCAAGTGCTAGCTCACCAATAATAACAAAGCCTCTTTTGGTTGCGCTTAAAATCTCTGATAGCTCCTGTTGAGTGGCCGTTGAAGGCATTAACTGAGCTATACGATTATGCTTAAATGTTGCTTCTGGGAGCTCTTCTCGAAAATCAATCAACAAAGGTTCTCGGAACGGTACATTAATATGTACTGGTCCAAATGGTGCGCTCATTGCAATCGCTACTGCACGTGCAATATGGCGCTCGATAAACGGCAATGTTGGTGCTGCATCATCTGCCAACGGGAAATCTACGCTCCATTTGACATGCTTACCATATAAATTAGGCTGATCAATAGCTTGTGGTGCACCCACCTGTCGCAATTCATGTGGACGATCAGCTGTAATCACAATTAACGGTACACGAGCATAGTATGCCTCAACAATGGCAGGAAAATAGTTTGCTGCAGCTGTTCCTGATGTACATAAAAGTACAACTGGTTTCGCTGTAGCCTTTGCGATTCCTAGCGCAAAAAAAGCTGCCGAACGCTCATCAACTTGACGATACAACTGGAGCTGTTTCGTTGAAGCAAATGCATAAGCTAATGGTGTCGAACGTGAGCCTGGGCTAACAACAACATTCTCTACTCCAGCTTGCACTAATGATGCTACCATTTTATAAACATAGTCCGTTAAAATTTTCCGTTCACTCATGTAATTGTCCTCCTAGCGCACGAAGCATCGGACGGAATTTCACTAATGTTTCCTCATATTCAGAATGTGGCTCTGAATCTGCTACAATACCGCCACCAGCATATAAATAAGCTTTATCCTTAAGTAAAGCAGCCGAGCGAATGGCTACTGCAAATTCGCCGTTACCTTCAGCATCTACCCAACCGATTGGAGCAGCGTAAAGTCCACGATTCATAGGCTCGTATTTACGTATAGCTGCCATTGCCTCGTTTCTCGGTACACCACCTAAAGCAGGTGTAGGATGCAATGATTTTGTCAGTTGTAAAATCGTCGCGTCACTATTTAATTGACCTTCAACAGGTGTATATAAATGTTGTATATCTCGAATTTTTAGTAATCGAGGGCTATCTGGTATTGTCATCTCAAGACAATTTTTACGGAATGTTTCCGCAATCATATCGACTACATATTGATGTTCCCCACCATTTTTCGGATCATTCAATAAGCTTTGTCCATAGTTTTCATCTTCTTCAGCCGTCTTACCACGTTTAATAGAGCCCGCAACACAAGATGAAAAGGCACGTCCATCTTCTACTTTCACAAGACGTTCAGGGGATGCACCGAAGAACAATAATTCTTGACGCTCTAAGCCAAATAAATAGCTCTCTGGCTGTTCATGTATGATTTGTGAAAGTACTTGCGGTGAAGATACTTGCTCATTAAATTGCAATGCGAGTGACCGGGCAATTACAACTTTATCTGCCTTTTTCTGTTTAATTAATGCTGTCACTTGGTCAATTGAAGCTAAATATGGCTCCTTATACGGCTCATAATAACTTGTAATTTCAGGCTTTGAATACGTTTTCACTTCTTTTACCTGGGCAGCATGAATTAAATGATCCCGCTCTTTTCGTAGCGCTTCAAATCGAGCCTCTGCCTGCTGGTCTTTTGTAATAAGATGAAGGCTTACATACGCTTTGTCATCACGTATGACAAGCTGATAAGTTGCAAGCGCAAAATAAGCCTCTGGAAAGTCCGTCCATTCCCCAGCTACATTATTTTGCGGATCAAATGTAAAACCGCCAAATAAAATTGGCTGTAGCTCGCTTTGATCCTTTACACAGTTTTTCGTTAAGCTTTTCCATTCTGCTTCAACTGCATCAAAGCGATCATTTTTGGCGTTATTTTGAATCGTATGGGCATGTCCTAGCCCTACTAATGTCATCGTTTTTTCTCTATTTTGCCAATAAAATCGTTCACCTTTATAACGCTCCTCGCCCGCTGCATAAAATGCGAGCACCGATAAGCGACTTACTTCAATTGTTTCCATATAAAAATGAAGGCTTTGGCCCAAAGAGTCCACTTCTACCTCTGTGGCTTGGTACCACTTCTGTTGCATGAAAATTACCTCCGTTGTTGCAATGTACATAATGAGCGATGCCACGGTTCAAATACATATTGACCGAGACTATGCTTAATGAAGTGAACGTTTATATTTTCACCACATCATATTTCTTTGTTAAAATAGCTGTCATTGTTTGTTTGACAGCCTATTCTTCGTACTGTTGCGATTATCCTAATTGTTGTTTCCAGTTCATAAATGCATGTTCTATTGTATCATTTTTTTTACGGAACTGTATGTAATAAGCTGTGAACCTACCCAATTTCTCATTCTTCGTATAAAATAAGAAGAGTCCACAACATTCGAAGGAGAGAAAGACCTTATGACCAAAGTCATTGAAGCTGATAGGGGTTTTAAAGTTTGGTGGCATTTAACACGTCCACATACTTTAACCGCTTCATTCGTTCCAGTATTTTTAGGAACAGCAATTGCCCTAGCAATTGAAAAACAAACAATTGATTTTGGACTATTTTTTGCTATGCTCATTGCAAGTATGCTTATTCAAGCAGCAACAAATATGTTCAATGAATATTACGATTACAAACTAGGATTAGATAATGAACATTCTGTCGGTATCGGCGGAACCATTGTGCGTCACGGTGTCCAACCAAAAACAATTATGATTATTGCCTTAAGCTTTTATGCAATCGCTATGCTACTTGGCATATACATATGTGCCTCTACTTCTTGGTGGCTTGCTGCAGTCGGGCTAGTTTGTATGCTTATTGGTTTTTTATATACGGGAGGACCATACCCAATAGCTTATTCACCATTTGGGGAACTTGTATCAGGTGCTGTTATGGGGATGGGGATCGTCTTAATCGCCTTCTATATTCAAACACTTACTGTTACACTTGATGCTATTTTACTCTCAATACCAAGTATGATTTTAGTTGGCGCTATCATGCTGTCCAATAATATACGTGATATCGTTGGCGATACAGAGGGCGGTCGGAAAACGCTTGCTATTTTAGTGGGTCGTGATAATGCCATTTCTGTGCTTTCTGGCTTTTTTATCGTTTCGTACTTATGGGTAATCGCTCTTGTAGCAATTGATGGTATTACATTTTGGGCTCTAATCATTTTCTTAAGCGTTCCAAAACCACTTCGTGCGATCCAAATTTTCCGCGATAAAAAAGAAGCCAAAGAAGTTATGCCTGCGATGAAATTTACAGCGCAAACAAATACGTTCTTCGGCTTCCTCTTAGGAATCGGCTTATTAATTCAATATTTCTTTTATTAAGATACACCAGTAAAAAATGTAGCAGCCTTAACGGGTTGCTACTTTTTTTACATAGCGTCGAAAATTATTACTTGCTATACCACGAACCTCTTCGACTGAAAAATGCTCACGTAATGCCTCTAGTAAATTTTGCGCCTCTCCAGCGTGTGCCAATCCATTTACAGTAGCATCTATCCCGTCAAAGTCTGAACCTAGTCCAAGATTCTCTACTCCTACTAATTTCGCTAGATGCTTCACATGTGCAACTAAATCATCCAATGTAGCATCATCACTGATAAAAGTCGGGTAGTAAACGACATGAATATGCCCTCCATGCTCTACGAGTGCTTTTGCCTGAGCATCCGTTAAATTTCTTGGATGATCACAAATTGCCCGTGCATTACTATGGCTCGCAATTATATGCTTCGCTAGTGGCAACACATCCCAAAAGCTCTGTTCATTTAAATGAGCAACATCAATAGTAATATCTCGTTCATTTAGCAAGTTTACAACTTCTTTACCAAATGGCTTTAAGCCAAGACTCGCATCCTGTTCAGCACCGTGGGCCACAGCATTTTCTTCATTCCATGTAAGTCCAACAAGCTTCACACCCGCGTCTAATATAACGGAAAGCTTTGCTAAATCGTCAGCGATTGGGCCACAGCCTTCTAAGCTTAAGATGGCTCCAATTTCATGTGGAGCTAAAGTATCTAATTGTGACCAATTAGTAATATGCACCATTCCCTCAGTTTGTAATACATGTGTATGAAAAGCTTCAATTTGGCGCATTGCCTCTAAAAACTGCATACTTTGCGGGATGTTAGGATCAATAAAAATAGCAAATACTTGTGCCTTTACTTGCCCTAGATGTAATCTTCCTCGATTGGCATGCAACCGTAAATCATCCTCAAATTTTGCTGTTTCTAAAGTGGTTAATTTCAATAGTGCATCACAGTGTAAATCAATTATTTCCATATTCTCACCTCATACAGCTATTATACTGCTTGTGAGAGGAAATGCTTACTAACTTTTATCTTGAGGTGTATCCGAAGAGCCAAATTCCTCAAGCTCTATGAAATCATCCGATCTTGGTGTTGATGACAATACGTCTTCTTCCACCGGTCTTAAACCGTCTTCTCTTTGCTCTGCATGCTCAACACATGTCAATGCTTTCGGCATAGCTTCTAAGCGACCAATCGGAATCTCTTCACCACATACAGCGCATTTGCCATATGTACCGTCCTCCATTGCTTGTAGTGCGCGCTTTATTTCCTCAGCATTGTCACCACGGTGCTCATCAATTGCCATGTCCGTTAGCTGATCCGTTAAATCACTCGCATTGTCAGCCGGATGATTATCATAATTAGATAGCTCTGTCGCTTGTGGACGCTCTGTTTCCTCAAGTTGCTTTTCTATTTCCTGTAGTTCTTGCTCTAATTGCTGTTTTAATTTTTCCATTACTTGTGGGTTCAAAAAAATCTCCTCCTCATGCTTCATTTTTTCCTAAATTAATATTTCTAAAACATTAAAGCATGAGGAGGAATCACTTATTTTTTCGTATAATTACGCCAAAGCGAAATTGACTATAGCATCATGTAAAAATGTTGTGGCTCCCGGAGAAACACGCTCGTCATAATAAGCTGTAAATCGTTCATCTGCTATATACATCTGCGCTATACCAGCATGTGCCTCTTTAGAATATTGTGACCATGAAAAGCTTAGCCAACGCTTATGAAGCTCTGCTACCTCCATTGCCACATCATTTTTGGTATCGCCAATTTCCATCGCTTCTTTTAAACGATCAAATAATTGCTGTTCTAGCTGCTGCATTGCCTCATACTGCTCCTCTGTCATATTTCTGAACTTAGCATTCGATGCATCAACCGTTTTATTTCCATATTTTGAACGAATCTCTTGACCATATTGCTTTTCATTTTCTTCGATAAGCTTATCTTTAAAGCCATTAAATTTCTCTTCATTTGTCATTGGTTGTTCCTCCTCAATCGATTGAATTGTTTTTTCCACTGTTTGTAATATCTTTTCAAGTTGCTCCTTGCGCTGCAGTAAAGCAGTACTATGAGTCTTGAGTGCCTCTGTATGTTGAAAATCAGGTGCTTGAATAATTTCCTGAATTGTTGCTAGCTTCATATCTAATGCTCTATAAAATAAAATTTGCTGGAGCATATCAACCTCAAACTGTCCATAGAATCGATAGCCTGCTTCATTGGTTCTCGCTGGCTTCAGTAATCCAATTTCATCGTAATAGCGCAGTGTTCTTGTGCTAACCCCTGATAACTGAGCAAGCTCTTGGATTGTATATTCCACACTTTCTCACCTCCACTAATGCTACTGTAAACCTTTACGCAACGTTAAGGTCAACAAGAAATCTATAAAAAATCAGGTCTATTGAATAACCATTTTTATCCACCTTGATTAATTTGAAGGCTCTGATTTCCGCTACGGGCTACTCGCTTTGTTGCTGTCGCTTCGCTTTCGCACAGATAAAACATTTGTTGCTGACGCTTCGCTTTCGCACAGAGCAAAGCTTCCTGCGGGCGAGCGCCGAGCCGCTTCCTCCGCTAAAGGAACGAAGGCTAAGTGCGTCACGTCCTGTGACAATGCCTTCGTAACCAACATCGTGTTGGCCTCAGGGTCTCGTCTGTCTCGCTTTCCCGCGGGAGTCGAGTAGCCCTACACTACAATCAGTTGAAAATGGGAATATATTAGCAAAATACCAACAAAAAAATCCTTTTATCGCTCAATAATAAACCTGTTTTTTCCTAATCAACACGCCTGAAAAAAATGAAAAAAGCAAACTAGAAATTTTTTTATGCTAGTTTGCTATTCCGTCTTATCAATTTTGCCTCAATATAATTGCGTCCAGATTCATCTTTAGCTGACGCTTCGCTTTCGCTACAAAAAACATTCACTGAAAGAAGTTAAATTGTTGCATACTTTCCATGCCACACAATATTTCTGTAGTTTTCTACATCTGTGTCACCTTCAGTATTGATAAATAATACCCGAGAATTTTCATCTAATTGTAATGTATCTTTCAGTTCTGTATATTGTCTGTTCGTCATCAATTCATAAAAACATCCAACTGGGGCAGCTCCCGATTCTCCAGCAATAATTCGTTGATCTGTTGCTAATGGATGACCTAGAATACGCATACCAGTTGCAGCAACTTCTTCATCACAGCAGATACTCACCTTCGTATAAGTCTTTAAAAGTTCCCAAGCTAGTGGATTCGGCTCACCACAAGCAAGCCCTGCCATAATTGTTTGCATCTCTCCGCCAACTGTTACAAACTGCTCAGTACCTGCTTTAAAGCTCTCATAATAGCAATTCGCTACATAAGGCTCAACTAAGACAAATGTTATCTCTTGCTCATAATATTGTTGTAAGAAAGCTACAACTGCTCCGGCAAATGAACCAACCCCAGCCTGTAAAAATACATGAGTAGGTGCCTCATCCAACTGCTCAACAATTTCTTTTACTAGCGTCGTATAGCCTTGCATAATCCATAATGGAATTTCTTCATAGCCTTCCCACATCGTGTCCTGCACAATAATCCATCCATTTTCTTTTGCGAGCTGTGAAGTATAACGAACAGTATCATCATAATTCATTGTCGTTATTTCAGCATAAGCCCCTTCGTTTTCAATATTTTGCAGGCGTTCCTCTGCACTTCCAGCAGGCATATAAATCCGCGCTTGAAAGCCAAGCTCTCTAGCAGCCCAAGCCACTCCACGCCCATGATTGCCATCTGTCGTTGAAATAAATATTAAGTCGCCTAATTGCACTTTTACTTCCTCTGATTTCAGCTGCTCAAACGACAACTCATCAATATCTCTACCTAACTTATCGGCAACGTACCGCCCAATTGCATAAACACCACCTAATACTTTAAATGCATTTAAGTCAAAGCGAAAAGATTCATCTTTCACTATAACGTTTTCTACTCCAACTAATGAAGCAAATGCTTTTAAGCTACGTAAAGGCGTAATATTAAATTTTTCATATGTATGATGAAATTTTGTAACACGATGTACTTGGTCCAGTGTGAAATGAGATAAAAAAGATCCTGCTTGTTCTATATTCTTCTGTAATTGATATTGTTCATTATTAACCCACATTAATTTACACATCCATATCCCCCCTAGTATTGTCCCTATTTCCATTTTAACTATTTAAAACATAAAATTCAAAATACTTAAAATAAAGGAATTCGAAACCTATTAAATTTTTATACGTATAGCTACTATAATATTTTGTTGGAGGAATATAATGGATAACTCTTATAAGATAGCTATAATTGGAGGAACAGGGAAAGTAGGAAGACATATAGCAACCCATGCAATACAGAAAGGATATCAGGTTCGGATGCTTGTTAGAAATCCGGAAAGGTTACTGTATACAAATGAGAAAATTGAAATAGTGAAAGGGCAAGTACAAGATATAGATAGTATCCGAGAGCTTCTTAAAGATTGTAAAATCGTCATTAATACATTTGGTCAACCAACTAAAGGAGAACAAATATATAGTAAAGTAACGAAAACTATTTTTGCTGTGATGAATGAATTAAACATTAATCGATATATAGGTGTTTCTGGTGGCTCTCTAACAACTAATAATGATAAAAAAAGTATATTAAATCGCTTTGGGGCAAAGATGTTTGAAGTTTTCCTTCCAAAAATGATGCAGGATAAAAAATCAGAATGGGAATTTCTTTTAAATAGTAAACAGATCGAATGGACACTAATTAGATTGCCATTTGTAAAAGATAGCTTGAAATCATATCAAATTAAGGAAAACCTTATTGATATGCCTGGTACAAAAATTACGAATCAAGATATAGCTACCTTTATCATTGATCATATAAATAACCCCCAGTACATACACAAAGCACCGTTTATCTCCCATTAGTATAAATTCACATAAGAAAATAGCATGCTGATAATACATCTAGCATGCTATTTTTTATACTGAGGATTTCACAAACATTACGTCTTAGGAAATTCTCGTTAAATCCCTGTTATTTATTTTTGTACTGTAATTGTTTGTGAAGTGAAATCTAACTTATTCCCATTAGAATCCATAATAGCATTACGAGGTGAAGCTTGAATCGTAACAGTTCTACCATTTTCAAATAAATAGCCACCCTGTGGTATTGTAACTAACACTTTGTCATTTCCTTGTGAATAGGAACTATAGGTACTTGCTGCTACCGAAGAACCATTCACATTAACATCAAAGTCCATAGGATTAACGTTTATGACTGGCTCACTGAAAACAAGCTCTAATGTTTGTGAATTGCTCACATTCACACTCACAATCTTTGGTGCAATATTTTCTTTAAGATTAACTGTTGTTCGCACCTCATCGAATGTTTCCATAGAGTTAGCTGCTCTTAAGCCTCTAATCGTTAAATTACGTATGCCATTAAAATAATTTGAATCTTTTTTCAATGTGAGCTTAACACGATTTAAATTGGATGCCTCTACCACTGCACTTTCTACCTGAGCATTATCAATCGTATAATTTTGAACGTTTTGAGCAAGTGCTGCATCAACAGGATAATTGAAATTTAAATAAACAACATTATTATCTTTTATAGAATAATCTGTTGCCGATGTTTGAATTGGATTGTTCGGCAATAATGTAAGTTTATTTCCATTAACATTTAAATCACCATTACGTGTAAATTTTACATTTTGCACTTCATTGATCGGCACACCGTATGAATTTGTAACATTAAATAAAGTTAGTTTGCCATCGTAAGAAGCGCCCTTTATATCATAAGGGCCTAGCAGACCTGCTACTTTAACACGTAACTTCGTAGGTTGATCTTTTACGATATGCATATCACCTTGAGGTCCTCTTGATAACTCATACAAAATGTGGTTATTCATGTAGCTTCCAGTAAATGATGCTTTTGCGTAAGCTCCTAACTGCACTGGCTTATCGAAAGTTAATTGTAAATATTCTACATTATCCTCGTAAACAATTTCAGAACTCATTAATACAGGCGCTTTATCATCTTTTATAAAGTTATACACTGTTGAGAATGTTGCCGTTTCACCTGATAAGTCGGTAATCACACGGCTAGATGCTGTCCCAATCGTTGTAATTCCTTGAAGTGAACTTTTTGGATCAACGGTAACATTAAATAAACGACCATTTTTAGGGTCTTTCTCTACTTTGTTCACGGAAATAAAAGTTTGACCACTTTTGATTGAAAGATCGTATGGATAAAGTTGTTGAATCTCCTCTGAGAACAATAGCTGGAACGTATTTGGTCCAGTTTGTGTAACTGAAGATAATGTTGGTGCAATACCATCCTTATTTCCCTTTTTCACTGTTACAGTAGAAGGGTTTGGTGAAATTATGTTTCCTGATAAATCTGTTGCCGCTACGAATGTAATCTGCATAGATGTACCTGGTGATAAATAATTACCATTTACAGTTGCTGCTGATAAGTCAAAGGTTGCTTCCGTTTTGTTTTGCTCAATGCTGCCTACTACATTCGCTACCTTTGTACCATTTGGTAATGTAAATTGAATGCGTTCATTAGGAAATGCTGCCATTGGCTCAGAAAACTGCACTTTAACGATGGAAGAATTGTTTCCTTGCGTTGTCCCTATAATAGTAGGCGCTTGTGTATCCCCAGCAATGACGAAATTCGCATCTACTTTAGTAAGCATTGTGCCCTTTTCAGATTTAATGTTATTTAACACATAACGATGTGTACCTTTTAGTGGCTCATTCATTGTAAAGATGATTGATTTTTTATCAGCACTGATTTCTGTTTTCACAACTGTTAGTGCTTTTAAAGTATCCACATTAGAGAAAGCTACAATATTATCTTGTAATTTCCCATCTGCTTTTAACACAGAGTTTGGATCAATTGCTTGGTTGAAAACTACTTTAATCTGTGAAGCATTGATTCCCTCAACTGATTGTACTTTTAGCTCATTGACTTCATATGTAACAACAGCGGAATATGGTTTGTTATTAATTTTAAAATCCACTTTAGTTTCCACATTTTCAATAAGCGGCGTTGCTAATGTAACCTTGTGACTTGACCCATCTGTTAATGTTACCTGTAGTGTAGTTGCATCGACAACTTTAACTGTTTGGATAAGTAATGGCACTTCAGGTTTTTTGATCATTTCATTGATATTCATCATTGAACGATGTAAAAATGACGCAAATTGACCACGTGTTAATGTATTTTTCGGATTAAATGCTTTTACATTTGTAATCTTTGCATATTCTAATGCGATGATGGATTCACGATTTTCTGGTAAAGCAACTTTTAAATCTGTAATAGAAGATTTATAGTTTTCTTTTTTATACATCGCAATTAAATCGATATCGTAAACTGTTTCAATCGCACGTACTAAGATAGAAGCCATTTGTTCACGTGAGATTTTTTCGGAAGGTAATAACTTGTTGTTAGTACCTTTGTAAATACCAGTATCATTTATAAGCGCTGCATATTGTAGTAATTCTTTATCTTTTGTAGATGTAGGCAAGTCCGTAAAACGTACTTTTTTATTGTAATCTGCTGGCACTTGGAAGTTTTCAGATACAAGCCATTTCCCTAAAAATTTCGTTACATTTCCTTTAGTAAGGACCGCATTTGGCTTAAATGAGCCGTCCGGATATCCACCTATAATTTTTGCATCTGCTAATGCTAAAATGGCCTCTTTGTGGTCACTTTTTGCAATATCTGTAAAGCTCGCTGCACTTGCAGTAGGTACAATAGCTGCGGCAACCAATGCAGCAGATGCTGTACTTACAATCCATTTACTTTGCTTTTTTTTCACTTTTATAACCCCCTACGAATTCTATTCATCTCCATTATAAAAGAAAGATAGATATATTCCAAAGATTATACCAATATTATCGTCATTTACCATGGATTATTTGTGTAATAAAAGATGAAATTAGCAAAGTTAAGTTACATTTAGTTTGTTTGTCCATTTTTTGTATGAAATTGCACAATTTTTATTGACTTATATTGATAGTTACGAGGATGATCAGAAATGTTTTTTAGTAGTCTTATTAGGATAAAGCAAAAGGTTATATAGCAACATTTATTGAACGAATGATATGTAGGAATGTTTATCCATGATTGCTTAACGAAGACTTGAGCGTGCTATTCACCTCCCCTACATGAACAACTACCCAAAGGTGCTATCTAAACCACAACAACGGATCGTTTAAAGAATTTAGCTATTTTCAAGTGTTAGAGGAATGCCAATGGGGATAGATTACTACTTGAATTCTGCCTATAGAAAAAATTTTTGATAAGATATCGGAGGAAGTAATTGAACGGAGCCGTACACTAATTTAATAACTGGCCTAGAAAGTGGCTGGGAAAACAGCAAATGAGGCGTTTATGGAACAACAAAGTATCATAAAGAACAAATGCGCTAAAGCGCTGGAGAGCCCGAAACAAAAGTAAACGCTACATCACTTTTGCCCGATGGATCAAAGCGACCTACAGGATTAGCGCTTTAGCCTAGACGACGACTATGCTCTAGGTTATCTACAGGAAAAAAATCTATAGTTTCCCTTAACAATGAAAAAGCAGTAGATGTAAGTTACATCTACTGCTTTTCTAGTATGACCCGTACGGGATTCGAACCCGTGTTACCGCCGTGAAAGGGCGGTGTCTTAACCACTTGACCAACGGGCCAATGGCGGAGAAGGAGGG
>NZ_JBSSFD010000038.1:0-46537 GCF_054062295.1 Lysinibacillus sp. TE18511 | reverse complement strand
CGACGGAAAGAACCGCCAAAGTGACGGATAGAATCATCGAAGCGACGGATAGAAGTCGAGGCGACGGATAGAACTGCAAGGACGACGGAAAGAACTGCAAGGACGACGGAAAGAACCGCCAAAGTGACGGATAGAATCATCGAAGCGACGGATAGAAGTCGAGGCGACGGATAGAAGTCGAGGCGACGGATAGAACTGCAAGGACGACGGAAAGAACCGCCAAAGTGACGGATAGAATCATCGAAGCGACGGATAGAAGTCGAGGCGACGGATAGAACTGCAAGGACGACGGAAAGAACCGCCAAAGTGACAGATAGAATCATCGAAGGGATAGAATCACATATGTAAAGATAAGAAATTCCTAGAAAATGCGCGTTCTAAGTGTTACGCTATAGGCGAATTAAATAGAGGGGTGTTCGGAATATGAAAAAGAAATTATTTATTACACGTAAGTTCCCAACGCATATAGTTGAGCCGTTAAAAGAGTATTATGATATCGAGCAATGGGAGGAAGAGGAAATTGTTATACCGCGAGAAAAACTACTGGCAGCTGTCGCGGATTGTGAAGTATTGTGGGTAACGCTTGCTGATCAAGTCGATGAAGAGTTATTATTACACGCACCCAATTTAAAACTCGTGACCAATTTAGCGGTTGGATTTAATAATATTGATATTAAAGCTTTGCGTAAGCGCGGAATAATGGCGACAAATACTCCAGGAGTTTTAACAAATACAACTGCTGATTTTGTAATAGGATTATTGCTTGCGACTGCTCGTAGAATACCAGAAAGCGAACGATATTTACGTGAAGGTAAATGGAAAAGCTGGTATCCAATGCAATTAGTAGGTAAAGATGTGTCAGGAGCTACTATAGGAATTATTGGCATGGGGCGTATTGGACAGGCTGTTGCAAGACGAGCAAAAGGGTTTGATATGAAAATTTTATATAACAATCGTAGACGTCGCCATGAGGCTGAGGAAATGTATGGATTTGAGTATGTGTCGTTGGAGGATCTTTTACAGCAATCGGATTTTGTTGTGATTATGACGCCGTATAATAATGATACGGTAGGACTTATAGGAGCAGAGGAACTTGCTTTAATGAAAGATGACGCGGTGTTAATCAATGCATCACGAGGTGGCATTATTGATGAGAATGCACTATATGAAACTTTGAAAAGTGGTAAGCTGTGGGCAGTAGGTCTAGATGTGTTTGAACATGAACCGATTGCGTTGGATCACCCATTATTAACGCTTCCAAATGTTTTGGCACTTCCGCATATCGGTAGTGCCTCACTTCAAACTAGAACGGCTATGCTGACGCTGAACGTTAAGGCTCTTACTGCATTTGGGCAGGGCAAGGCTCCATCGAATCGAATAGATTAATGACAAATATGACGCCTTAATTTCATTAACACAATAGCTTTTCAACAACATTAAAAGAGCACATCGAAAAAAGATGTGCTCTTTTAAAAATAAGGCTAGCGTCTATTATTTATTAAACATATCAAATAAACCGCCGATGCCGCCTTCACCTCTGGATTGACCGCCACCGCCTTGTGAAATTGGTGCTGCAGCGAAGACGCGGCTTGCTAAACGGCTAAATGGTAATGATTGAATCCATACTTTACCTGGACCCTTTAAAGTCGCAAAGAAGATACCTTCACCACCGAATAATGCAGTTTTTACGCCCCCAACCATTTCGATATTGTAATCTACATCGGATGTCATAGCAACTAAGCAACCTGTATCCACACGTAATACTTCACCAGGTTGTAGCGTTTTTTCGTGAATTGCTCCACCTGCATGTACAAAAGCCATACCATCTCCTTCTAGCTTTTGCATAATGAAGCCTTCACCACCGAAGAACCCTGCACCGATTTTTTTCTGGAATTCAACACCAACTGAAACTCCTTTTGCGGCAGCTAAAAACGCATCTTTTTGACAAATAATTTTGCCGTTTAATTGACTTAAATCCATTGGTATAATCTTACCAGGGTATGGAGAAGCAAAATACACATGACGTTTACCTGAACCAACGTTCGTAAATGTCGTCATAAATAAACTTTCACCTGTAATTAGGCGTTTTCCAGCTCCGAATAATTTCCCCATAAGACCATTTTCTTGGCTTCCGCGTGAACCGTCACCAAAGATTGTTTCCATATGGATAGAATCATCCATCATCATTAAAGCGCCAGCTTCAGCTACCACTGTTTCCTGTGGATCAAGCTCAACCTGCACGTATTGCATATCATCGCCATATAATTTGTAGTCAATTTCATGATTATTCATAATAGGATTCCTCCAAAAAAAGTAATTTTGTTATATATACGATTATAAGTCACATTAGTTTCAATGTATAATTAATTAATTTAGAAAAAAAGGGATTAAGATAGGAAATGTCGAATATAAAAAACTAGAATGTGTATTTTATTTTCGTTTAGCTAAAATTTTGTGATTGTATATCCAGTGCTCACAAAAGAATTCCATCAGTGACTCTTCATCTATGTTTAGCTAAAAGAAAATAAAGCCTCTGGCGATTGTCATCGATGTTGTTAAGCTGAAAGTATAGCTTTATAGATTATCATCCATTGAAAATTCGGAATTTTGACACATTTTATTCTGTAATAGATGATATCTGTCCGAAGCGATGCGGCTGGTAACAACGGAGCAGAGGCATCATAGATATTTCAGGGGGTGTTTGTAGTGGAAATCAAAAACTATATCGGTGGTGAATGGGTAACATCACATTCACATTTGCAAAGTATAGTAGTGACCAACCCTGCAAATGGGGAGCAGCTAGCTACAATACCGCGTTCTACGGCAAGTGAGGTAGATGAAGCGGTAGCAGTTGCGAAGCAAGTACAAAAAAGCTGGGCATTAGTACCTGCGCCTAGACGTGCTGACTATTTATATGCCATCGGTCAAAGAATGAAAGAGAAGAAGGAGCATTTGGCGACCGTTTTAACAAAAGAAATGGGAAAGGTCATCGAAGAAGCTAGAGGTGAAGTACAAGAAGGAATCGATATGGCTTATTATATGGCTGGTGAGGGGCGTAGGTTGTTTGGGGAAACAACACCGTCTGAGCTTGCCAATAAATTTGCTATGAGTGTACGAGCACCTATTGGAGTTGTTGGTTTAATAACTCCGTGGAATTTCCCTGTTGCCATTGCTACATGGAAGTCGTTCCCTGCAATTGTTGCGGGTAATACGTTTATTTGGAAGCCGTCTAATGAGACACCAATGATGGCGTATGAAATGGGCAAAATTTTTGAAGAGGTGGGCTTACCAGGCGGAGTAGCAAATATTGTCTTTGGTACAGGCCCAACAGTAGGATCTGCATTAATTGAACATCCTGACGTCAAGGTCATTTCATTTACCGGCTCTACAACAACAGGCAGTAAGGTGGCAGAGCTAGGTGGTAAACATCTGAAAAAGGTTTCATTGGAGATGGGTGGAAAAAATGCAGTCATCGTTATGGATGATGCCGATTTACAGCTAGCTACTGAAGGCATCTTATGGAGTGCATTTGGCACTGCTGGTCAAAGGTGTACGGCATGTAGTCGTGTTATCGTGCATAAAGATGTAAGAGAGGAATTAGAAAAACGTCTATTGGAAGAAATGCGAAAGCTAACAATTGGAGACGGCCTAGATGAAGGCGTAAAAATCGGACCTGTCATTAATAAAGCCGCATTGGAAAAAATTAATCACTATGTGCAAATCGGCAAACAAGAAGGGGCGACATTATTAGCTGGAGGTAGAATTTTATCTGAGCCTCCTTATGATAAAGGGTTTTATTATGAGCCTACGCTATTTACTAATGTGAAGCCTGACATGATTATTGCACAGGAAGAAATCTTTGGTCCGGTCGTTTCGCTAATTGAAGTAGCAAGTTTGGATGAAGCAATCGAAGTAAACAATGGCGTAAAATTTGGCTTATCAAGTTCAATTTTCTCACAAAATGTTAATACGATTTTCCGCGCACAACGAGATTTAGATACAGGTATTGTTTATGTGAATGCAGGCACAACGGGTGCTGAAATCCATTTACCATTTGGCGGCACAAAGGGTACGGGGAATGGTCACCGTGATTCAGGTGTTGCTGCTTTGGATGTTTATACAGAATGGAAAAGTATTTATGTAGACTATAGCGGTAAATTACAAAGAGCACAAATCGATACAGAATAACAGATCAATGAAAGGGGATGTTCTTGATGAAAGTTGTTGTATTAGGTGCAGGTTTAATGGGGAAAGAGGTAGCTCGTGATTTAATAAAAAATAGCAAAGTAGAGCGTGTGTTTTTAGGGGATATAGACGTAAAAATAGCGCAAGATTTTGTGGACTCGTTAAATACAGAAAAGGTTGAAGTTGTAGAGCTTCATGCGGAGCGTGATGACTCGTTAATGGGGGTCATCTCTAAAGGCGATGTCGTCGTTAATGCTTTATTCTATTCCTTTAATGAACGTGTAGCAAGAGCGGCCATTGAGGCGGGGGTTCATTCCGTAGATTTAGGTGGTCATATTGGCGGTGTAACGGAAAAAATATTAGATCTCAATGAAGAGGCAAAAGCAAAAGGTGTAACGATTATTCCAGATTTGGGTGTTGCCCCAGGTATGGTCAACATATTAGCGGGTTATGGTGCTTCGAAATTAGATGAGGTAGAATCGATTAAACTTTTTGTTGGCGGCATTCCTACAGAGCCTAAGCCACCTCTTCATTATACACGGGTATTTTCTCTAGATGGTGTCTTTGATCATTATACAGAGCCATCAAAGACGATTCAAAAAGGCAAACTTCAAGAAGTTCCATCATTATCAGGTGTTGAACCTATTTATTTCGAAGGTTTTGGTGTGCTTGAGGCATTTTATACATCTGGCGGCATATCGACATTGTATAAGACATTCCCAAATGTCAGCACATTAGAATATAAAACAATTCGTTATAAGGGACATGCAGAGAAATTTAAGCTATTAGCAGACCTAGGATTCCTTGATGCTGGTAATAAGGTAGCGGTAGAAGATCAGGAAGTTCCTGTGCGTGCAGTTGTTCGTGAGGCACTTAAGAAGAAGCTTGAACTTGGTTCAAAACAAGATGCAGTACTACTGCGTGTTATTGTAGCAGGTGAAAAAGCACAACAGCAGGTGACTTATGAGTACGAAATGATTGTGCGTAAAGATATGACGATTAATGAAACAGCTATGGCTCGTTCAACAGCTAATACAATTTCTGTCGTTGCACAGATGATTGGTGAAGATAAAATTACAGAGCGCGGTGTATTTGCGCCTGAATCAATTGTACCAGGTGATACTTATATTGAAGAGATGGCAAAAAGAGGCGTTGTTATAAAGGAAACCTCTCATAAATCTACAATGATCGTGAAATGGTAGGTGCCTAGTCTTGAATTTCGAATTTACTACTGAGCAAGAAATACTACGAAAAACAGTCCGGCAGTTTGTAGATGATGAAATCATTCCACATATTGCGAAGTGGGATACTGAAGGTGGCTTTGATCCGAAGATTTGGTCAAGACTTGCTGACCTTGGACTAATGGGGGTTTGCGTACCTGAACAATACGGTGGCAGTGGCATGGATTACAATGCGCTGGCCATTGTCTGTGAAGAACTTGAACGTGGAGATACAGCGTTTCGCACAGCTGTTTCAGTTCATACAGGGTTGAATAGTATGACCTTAATGCAATGGGGAACAGAGGCTCAAAAACAGCAATACCTTGTTCCGCAGGCGAAAGGTGTTCGGATTGGGGCGTTTGGTTTAACAGAGCCTGGCGCAGGGTCAGATGTAGCGGCGATGTCTACCACAGCTGTACGTGATGGAGATGACTACGTCTTAAATGGGCAAAAAACATGGATTTCCTTATGTGATATAGCTGACCACTTTATCGTCTTTGCCTACACTGATAAAGCGAAGAAACATCATGGTATTAGCGCCTTTATCGTAGAGCGATCCATGGCGGGCTTCACATCAAAGGCCATTAAAGGCAAATACGGTATTCGTGCTGGCAATACTGGGGAGCTCTTTTTCGAAGATCTACGTATACCTGTAGAGAATCGTCTAGGAGAAGAAGGAGAAGGTTTTAAAATCGCCATGTCTGCGCTAGATAATGGTCGTTTTACAGTAGCAGCAGGTGCTGTCGGTCTCATTCAAGCATGTATCGAGGCGAGCGTGAAATACTGTCATGAACGCGAAACATTTGGAAAATCTATTGGAGAGCATCAGCTAGTTGGGCAAATGATTGCCAAAATGGAAGCGGGCTATCAAATGAGTCGCTTGCTTGTATATCGTGTTGGTGAGTTGAAAAACAAAGGGGTACGCAATACACGAGAGACATCATTAGCAAAGTGGCAGGCTTGTGATTTTGCCAATAAAGCAGCAGATGATGCTGTACAAATTTATGGTGCATATGGTTATTCGGATGAATACCCAGTCGCTCGTTATTTACGTAACTCGAAAGCTCCAGTGATCTATGAAGGTACGCGTGAGATTCATACAGTTATGCAGGCGGACTATGTATTAGGAAAACGTCAAGATAAGCCACTAGCAAAAATGCTACCGAGATGGCCATTTGAAGAGTAACCATCTTATCAAGACTTTTTATATTAGGTTTATTTTCTAAACACATGAATACACAGATCTAAATGTCAAATGAAAAACAACTTGGTCCCCTTTCTAAGGAGAGGAGGCTAGGTTGTTTTTATTTTAACTTTAAAATGACATGTAACTACTTATTGTGGTTTGTAATGAAGTTTGATTAAAGTTCCTCACAAACATTGAATTTAAAATAAAGAAAACGACCTCTCTTTGAACAATATTTGATAAAACAAGGTCACTTTTTAATATTGATAGATTTCAGGTGTGTTGAGTAACCATTTTCATACATTCGAAGAGGCTGATTTCCGCTACAGGCTACTTGCTAACCTGAGATCATTACCTGAACCTCGCTTCAATCTTCTTCAATCAACCTTTTTACAGTATTTAATTAGTTTTTTTATAACAATTGACAATGAAGATTATTTGATTTAGTATAAACTTAAAATATTTTAATTAAAAATTTTTAAGTTTATTGTGGAAAGGAGAAATAAATGTGTTGAATGAACTCTTTGAAGATTTGTATATGAAACTTGCTATGAATTTTTATAAAAATTCATCTCGAGGTCAAACAGTAGAGATTGAAAATATAAGTGCTGTAGAAATGGCATGCCTTGAAGTTGTATATTTCTTGAAAAAGCCTACCTATAGCGAGCTAGCAGAGTTTTTTAATATATCACAGCCGAATGCCACGTATAGAATCAACAAATTGATTAAAAAAGGATATCTTACAAAATTCAATGACGAAAAAGATAAACGTGTATATTACCTTCAAGTAACAGATAAATTTATGGAGTATTACAGTCTTAATGATAATTATATTAATAATATAATTATGAATTTGAAAAAAAGATGTACCGCAGAGGAAATAGAACAATTTGAAAAAATGTTAAAAATACTAGTAAAAGAAGCTATGGAGTAATTACAGATGGAATTTAAAATTGCAAAATAGAATGAGAAATATCAATACAGTATCTTTAGTTAGTAGAATTGCAAAAGCGTTTAGATATTGAAGTATCTATTTCAGATTTCGATCATGATAAATGGGAAACACCAAATACGATTGTTAAGAAATTGGGAGATCTACGATGAAAAAAATAACCTTTGGAGAGATGACATGGGATGGATTTATGAATTATTTCAACAGTATGGATACTATGTTGTATTAGTTGGATTGCTGTTAGAGTATATCGCCTTTCCATTTCCAGGGGAGCCAGCATTAGTTTATGCAGGGTATTTAGTACATACAGGAGACTTAAACTTACTGATATTAATTATACTATCGTTTATTGGGACAAGTGTTGGGATGACGATTCAGTATTTTCTAGGTAATAAACTAGGTATGCCGTTTGTACAAAAGTATGGAAAGTATGTGTTTTTAACACAGAGAAAAATCGATTTAACGAAAATGTGGTTTGATAAATATGGATATTCCCTGCTTTTTATTGGATTCTTCATTCCAGGTGTACGTCATTTTACTGGATACTTTGTAGGAATAATCAATTTATCATTTCGCCGTTTTGCAATAATAATTTATTCAGGTGCTCTGTTTTGGGTATCGTTCTTCTTAATTGGTGGTTACTGGTTAGGTGATAAAATGCATGATGTCTTTAGTATGATGGGACAACACATCGGGAAGATTGTTTTTGGCGGTATTATAATTGTGGTTATTATCCGATTCCGTAAACAATTGAAACGTTTATTTGTACAAAAGACAAAGTAATTTGAAAACTATTCTATGTAAAAAATTAGAAGCCTCATAGACAGTTAGAGCTATTTCACATCAGTGATTCTAATAGAAAGAGAAGTTGATACATGAAGAAAACAATAAAAGAACAAAAGTCGATATTAATTATACTTCTAAGCAATGTATTCATTGCATTTTTAGGAATTGGTCTCATCATTCCAGTTATGCCGTCATTTATGAATAGCATGCAATTATCAGGAAAAACGATGGGTTATCTTATTGCCGTATTTGCGATGGCACAACTACTTATGTCACCACTCGCAGGTCGTTGGGTTGACCGTTATGGCAGGAAAAACATCATCACAATCGGTTTATTCCTTTTTGGTATTTCAGAACTTATCTTTGGTTTAGGCACGCATGTATCGGTGCTTTATCTATCAAGAATGTTAGGGGGAATTAGTGCCGCCTTTATTATACCAGGTGTTACTGCATACGTTGCAGATATTACATCCGTTCAGGAACGACCAAAAGCGATGGGTTATATTTCTGCCGCTATTAGTACTGGTTTTATTATAGGACCTGGCTTTGGTGGCTTTATTGCAGAATACGGTATACGCATGCCCTTCTTCTTTGCGGCAGCCATTGCCTTTTTAGCGTGCATTGCATCAATATTTATTTTAAAAGAGCCGCTAACGAAGGAACAGCTTGCAGAAATTTCTGCTAAAACAAAGCAAACAAACTTTATAAACGATTTAATAAAATCACTTAGTCCACTTTATTTCATTCCATTTATCATTGTATTTGTACTCGCTTTCGGCTTGTCTGCGTATGAAACTGTTTTTAGTCTATTTTCTGATCATAAATTCGGCTTCACGCCGAAGGACATCGCAACCATTATTACGATAAGCGCAATCTTCGGTGTTATTGTGCAAATATTTATGTTTGGAAAAATGGTAGATAAACTCGGTGAAAAGAAATTGATCCAATTATGTTTAATTACAGGTGCAATATTGGCGGTTATATCCACCGTGATCTCAGGATTTTGGGCAGTGTTGGTGGTAACTTGCCTTATCTTCCTCGCATTTGACTTGCTTCGTCCGGCATTGACGACATTTTTATCAAAAGCTGCCGGTAATGAGCAAGGATTTATTGCTGGAATGAACTCAACCTATACGAGCTTAGGTAATATCATCGGGCCAACGATAGGTGGAATACTATTTGACGTAAACGTCCACTATCCTTACCTTTTCGCTGCTGTTATTATGGTCATTGGCCTCGGTATTACATTTGTGTGGAAAGAAAAACAATTGACAGAAAACTTAGTGGAATAACTAGAAAAGTGGGGGAAGTCTTCAGAACAATCAAAACTCAGATTGTTCCTGTGACATTCAAAGAAGCCTCTTTGTGGACATAGACAATTCCCTAATTCGAAAAGTTTTACCTAGTATTATCGTTTACTTATATACCATTCACAATATAATTAGCAGTTTGTGAAGAAGTCGAGAAATCAATTTCGCATTTATCTCACCACCTTCAGAGGGGGATTATTCAGTAGTTTACGTTTTACTTTCTCTACAAAAACATTTACCGAATAAAACCTCTATTTTTCAAGGTGTGCTGTAAGACTGTTTTTTATCCATTGTGTTGGTTTGAATGAATTGGAGGTTTATTATACTGTGAAATATATACCCTGTATGATTACAATTGGAAACTTTATTTGCGGACTTCTTGCTATTCGCTCTTTGTTTATTCAAGATTTCTATTCAGCAGTGTTCTTCATTTTTGTTGGTATGTTTCTCGACTTTTTCGACGGTATGGCCGCACGTAAGCTGAATGCCGTTTCGGATATTGGGAAGGAACTTGATTCTTTTGCTGATTTGATTACGTTTGGTGTGGCTCCGGCTATGCTCGCTTACAATGTAGCATTGTATAGTATTCCGTTTTTGGGGATTTTGTGTACGCTGGCATATGGCACTTGTGGAGCAATTCGCCTTTCAAGATTTAATGTTCTTCAAAGCAAGTCTCCGACATTCATTGGAATGCCGATCCCGTTCGCGGGAATATGTCTTGTTATATTAAGTTTCATGAATAACTCAATCGTATTAGCATTAAGCACATGTGTACTTTCTTATTTGATGGTGAGCACAATTAAGTTTCCACATTTTAAAAGACTTGCGGTTGAAAATTCAGAGGTGGAAAGATGGGAACAATTCAAGAATTAATCGGATCTTATGGGTATATAGCAATTTTTTTCATGTTGCTTCTTGGAATCGTTGGATTGCCGATACCCGATGAAGTCCTAATGACAATTGTCGGTTATTTTACAAATATTCATGTCCTGAATTATGAACTTGCTATTTTCGTTAGTTTTGCAGGAGCGCTTATAGGGATGATGATTAGTTATCTAATCGGAAGAAAAGCTGGTCGTCCTTTAATAGCTAAATATGGAAAATGGATAGGACTGAAAGAAAAGAGAATGATGAAAGTAGAAAGGTGGATGAAGAAATACGGGCCATATACACTTCTTTTCGGGTACTTTATTCCCGGTTTCAGACACGTAACCTGTTACTTTGCGGGAATCGGCAAAATGAAATTAAAAACATATATTACGTTTGCTGCGATTGGTGCTTTTTTATGGTGTTTCACCTTTATTACAATTGGAAAGGTCGTAGGGGTTATACAGGATTAATCCCATTTCCTATATTTGAGTATTGCCCCACATCCATCAACTTAAGAATTTAATAACGCTAACGCCCAAAAATGAGGAAATGTACAATTTTATATAAAGTTGTACATTTTCTCATTTTTGGGATATTTGTATTGACGCTAGTGATAAAGTTAAATTAACAATATCAGCCTTAATATGAGAATAAATCTAAAGAGTGGTTTAATTTGTCTAATTAGCAGGTGTGTTGATCGAAAAAAATTCAGAATAGTGTAACTTTCCTATTCTTTGGTAGTCTAATTAATAAACAACATTATGAAAGGAAGGAAAAATGATGAAAAATAAGTGGATAGCCATTTTACTCATCGCCGTACTAGCTATTTTGCCAGGAACTTTTTCGTTGATGGTGCCCCCAAAAGTGGAGGCACAGACTGCAAGTGCGAGTATGACAAAGCATAGCTGGCAAGTGTCCTTTACAGAGGTAATAAAGGAAAGCAAAATAACGGATACCAATGTATACGTAACAAATAGCAAAAATAAAAAGGTGCTAGCAACAATAACATTGGAGGACGATAAAAAGACACTGATCGTTAGCGATTTAGCACCTGGTAGCTATAAATTACATGTGAATAAAGAAGCATTTGCACTAAGCGGAACTAAAACAGCCTCACAAGTAATACCATTTACCATCATTGAAAAGCTAGAAGCAGTAAAATCAGAAAAAGAGCTGCAACAATATTTCGAAGCACTTTTAGCCAACCACTCACAAAAAGAGTTGGACTATGAAACAAGCGTAGAAATGGCAAGCAGCGAGGATAAAGCGAGTGCAAACGATGCCTCCACAACAAATAATCAAGTAGAGGGCGTGGAGGAAGGTGATATTGTTGTTGTTAAAGATGACTTTATTTATGCTGTAAAGGATCAAGGTATTACGGTAGTTGATGCGAAAGATCCGAAAAATTTAAAATTAGCAACAACAATCAAGCTGAAAGGATCACAATATATTTCGAAGCTAGCATTATATAATAATTTATTAATAGCGATTGGAGATGAATATTTAGAAAAAGCAGGCACAAGTATGTCGACAGCTACTTTGTATGATATTTCAAATCCTAAGAATCCTAAGTTTATACGTGAAGTGGGGCAAGAGGGATATTTACAGGATATTCGAATAACAAACGACACATTATATTTAATCGGTAATATGTATCCGAATTATTGGATGCTTCGAGAGCAAAAAGCGCCAGATTTAAAACCGAAAACATTTGATAGTTTAGAAGGTAAAGAGTACAAAAGCTTACCTTTAGAGAAAATTTCTATTTTACCAAATACTATGGATGGAACATATAGCTTGATTACAGCTATAGATTTAAAAAATGGTGCCAAGACAACTGCGAATACTAAGGGATATTTAGGTGGCAGTAGTGGGCTTTATATGTCGGAGAATGCACTTTATTTAACAACACCAATTTATGATGGAAGTCCAGCCGTTCCTGCGGCTGGTCGCATTACGGATATGATCTGGATGCCGAGAACAACGGATACACAAGTTTTTAAATGGAATGTTGATGGAACTGCCATGAATTTTGTAGGTACTACGAAAGTAAAAGGATCCGTGTTAAACCAATATTCAATGGATGAGTATGAGGGCAATTTCCGCATCGTTACAACGGAAGGGGATACATGGAATGAACAAAATATATCACGTAACCATCTATTTATTTTGGACGAAAATTTACAACAGCTTGGTGCAGTAAAAGATTTAGCTCCTGGTGAAAAAGTATATTCTGCACGCTTTATGGGTGAAAAAGCATATGTGGTAACTTTTAAACAAGTCGATCCACTGTTTGTGATTGATGTAGCAAATCCGAAGAATCCAACTGTGTTAGGTGAACTGAAGATCCCAGGTTTTAGTAACTATTTACATCCATTAGACGATACGCATTTAATCGGCATTGGCTATGATACAGAGCAACGTTATGATGCCAATTCGAAGCGTAATTTGACAGTTACAACAAATATGAAAATGTCATTATTTGATGTTTCAGATTTCCAAAATCCAAAGGAACAATCATCAGTGAAAATCGGTGGTAAGGGCTCGTACTCGGATGTTCAATACAATCCTAAAGCGCTATTCCGCAATAAGGAATACAATTACTTTGGTTTCCCAGTCGTCCTTTATGAGGCAGGGAAGGGCGATGAAATTGTCTACAAAGGTCAAGGCGCACAAATCTATGAAATCACTGCAGATAAAGGCATCGTGCTAAAAGGAAATATCATTAACGAAAGCACTGGCGAGCAGTATGAAAATTGGGAGCAGCTTGTACAGCGTGTAGTCTATATAGATGACGCTCTTTACACAGTTGCACGTAATGAAGTGAAGAGTTATCGCTTAAAAGACTTTAAGCCACTTGATACATTAACAATCAAATAAAAAGAAAGTCCAATAAACCTTGAGTTTATTGGACTTTTTCTTTAGTTAGCTATTGGCGATATGGAAGAATCTCTGAAACTGTCACGAATTCATAGCCCTGCCCTTGCAAATAAGCAAGTGCGGCATCAAGGCCGTCAGCAGTTGATTGATGAATATCGTGCATTAAGACGATCGCATTATTGTGTAAATTATTTTTGATATTAGGTAGTAACTGTTGTGCATCGCGATGCTTCCAGTCCAACGTATCAATCGTCCATAAGACAACAGGAACAGGGATTTGAGCGTTAATAGCATCATTTGTTGCTCCGTATGGTGGTCTAAATACAGTTGGCTTTTGATTAATGGCTTTCTCTATCTCCGCAACTGTAGATGTGCATTGGTTTATTGCCGACTCTAGTGACAGTTTTGTTAGTACAGGATGGTTCCATGAATGATTACCTATTTCGTGTCCACGTGCAAGTACGTCTCTCGCAATATCAGGGTAATATTGTACACGACTGCCAAGCATAAAGAAGGTAGCCTTTGCATGATATTTATCAAGAGTATCTAAAATTTGTTCTGTAACGTTTGGATGTGGGCCATCATCAAAAGTTAAGGCAATACGTTTTGCATTAGGGTCACCTGTATTAATTGGTTTTGCCGGTTTTTCCATGGCAATCTGGAAATCAGGGGCTAACAACGGATTAATAAGTGAAAGGGGAAGCTTCACAATTGGCGCACCTGCTGCTCCGCTAGCAATCTCATACTCATCAAAATAGAATTGTAATGAATCATCAACGATGGCAAAGCGATTGAAGTTAGACCACTTCGGTTCAGTTACCTTTAATAGCTCATCCTGGATAAGCTCATCTTTTAACTGGGGGTTTCGTTGTAAGTCATTACGTACATGAGTTGCTAATGTCGATAAGTTGTTTTCATCGTTGTGTAATAATGCTTGAATAGAAATTAATTCACCAGTTTCATTATTGATGAAGAATGTTTTGGTTGAAACCTCGTGATTGGCTCCGCCTGTGTACAGCATTGTTGTTAGAACAAAGGAATAGTAATGCTTTTGATATGGGAAAGTTTCCAGACTAATATTAAGCTCGCCCTTAGCCTTTTTATCTTTATTTTTTTTCATAGATGCCAGATAGTTTTCTTTTGAATCCTTTATGTACTGTAATACAGCGTCGTTAAAAGCTTCATTATCTGTTTCTGGGTAGTGAATAGCAAAAGGTGTTCGCTTATCATTAGAAACATCTGTTACAATACGTATACCTGGAAACGCAGAACTTTCTGTAGATAGATTACTCTTTATTGAATCTGAAGTTGTCTCTTTTGAGGCACTAATTTTTTGAAACTTAAAATCATCCTTTGATAGGATAATGACTAAAATAATAGTAGATAATGTAATGATGAGGCCAATTAATAGAAAATCAATTTTTTGGCCGCGTCTTCTTCTTCTGCGTTCCGGCATTTTGATGGATACGCTCCTTTCCTTATTTATTTTTCTATAAAATCAGACGTGTTAGTCATTGAAAAAGTTATACGAATCTACGAAGTTTTGCAATCAATTAATAGGGAACCGATCTTCATGAATAAATAACTCAGCAACTTACACATTTCAGCATATGAAAGCCAAAGTCTTTTTGTTAAAAGTTAAAAATTTTCAGTTGAGTTTTTATTTGCAGTTCGATACTATGGGCAAGGAACCTTTTGAAGGAGGCAGATAGCTGTAATGGTTTTACATGAAGCAGATAATGAATTTACGTTGGACTGCTTATTGCTTGCAGGGCGCATTATGATTGAAAGTGGTGCAGAAACATACCGTGTCGAGGATACGATGCTACGCATGGCACATTCTCAAAATATGCTGGATGCGCAATGTTATGCCACACCAACAGGAATCATTTTTTCGTTAGGCAAGACACAGCCAACGAGAATTGTATCAATTTCCAACAGAATTACAGATTTACAAAAAATAGCCTTGGTAAATTCAGTCTCTCGGAGACTCACATCTCACATGATAACATTAGAAGAAGCTTATGACGAGCTAAAGTCGATACAAAAAACAAATTATTTTTTACCAACATATATACAAGTCTTAGCAGCGGCTCTTGCGAGTGGTTTTTTCCTTATAATGTTTAAGGGAGGATGGTCTGATTTTCCTGTAGCGTTTTTAGCCGGAGGGGTAGGCTTCCTAGTACTTGTGATGATAAATCATTTAACAAAAGTAAAATTTTTCTCAGAATTTACTGCTTCATTAGCAATAGGATATATAGCTGTTTTTGCCGTGAAATGTGGCTATGGTGTTGAATTAGACAAAATTATCATTAGCTCCGTTATGCCGCTCGTACCAGGTTTATTAATTACAAATGCAGTTCGGGATTTAATGGCAGGTCATTTTATATCGGGGATGGCAAAGGGAGTGGAAGCTTTTTTAACAGCTTTTGCCATCGGTGCAGCTATTGCTGTCACTTTATCGTTTTAGGAGGCAGACGACATGGACTATATCATACAATTGATTGTTAGTTTTTTTGCGACTGCTGGTATCGCAATTATATTTAATGTACCAAGAAAAGTATTACTTTATTGCGTTTTTGTCGGGGTCATAGGCTGGATGATATATTTCGTCCTAACAGAACATGGCATGGATATTGTGAATGCCTCGTTCTATAGCTCATTTGTCATTGCCATTGTTGCGCATTTGTATGCTCGACGCTTTAAAATGCCGATGATTATTTTTATTGTTGGTGGTATTATCCCGTTAGTTCCGGGAGGTATGGCTTACAATGCAATGAGAAATGTTGTAGAGGATGATTATTTACAGGGGCTACAGTATGGGTTAAAGGCATTTTTAATTACAGGTGCAATCGTTATGGGGCTTGTGTTCGCGGAAGTATTTATGCAGCTTATTTTTCGTTCTGTTCGTACTAGTAAAGCGACATTCCGAAAGGTCTATAAGAAGTAAGGCTCTACAGCAAATGTGGGGGAGAGCTTGGAGGATAGAAGACCAGAGCGATGGATAGAAGCTAGAGCGGCGGATAAACCCAACCAAAGTAACGGATAGAAAAGCCGAAGCGAAAGATAAATAAATAGGAAGAAGGAGGTTACGTTCTTAATCGTAACCTCCTTCTTTAAATTAACTATTTAACGAGTAATGCTTCAACTTCTTCTGACGTAATTGGTTTACTAATATGGTAACCCTGAATAACATCGCAACCATAAGTAATTAAAAGGTCTGCTTGTTCAGCAGTTTCAACACCTTCTGCTACGACTCTAAGTTCCATGGATTTACCAAGTTGTATCATACCGTTAATTAGCTTTTGTGTTTTTTCAGATTTCAATAAAGCACTAGTAAATGCTTTATCAATTTTTAATGTATCTATTGGTAAAATTTGCATATATCTAAATGAGCCATACCCGGTACCGAAATCATCTAGTACAAAGGAGATGCCTTCATTTTCAAGCTTATGCATTTGTTGTGTAATAAAAGTAGCAGCTTCTGCTTCTAGGGCAAATTTTTCTGTAATTTCTATTTGAATAAGGCTTGCAGGACAGCCCGTTTTCGCTAACATTTCAAGTATTGACTGTGCCATGTTTTTATCACGAAATTCGCGTACAGAAGAGTTAATGGATACTTTTAAATCAAGACCGGCTTTTTTCCAGATTAGTGCCTGTTCACAAGCTTTTTCTAACATAAAGGAACCGATATTATTAATGAGCCCCGTTTCCTCAGCAATTGGAATAAGCTCATCTGGTGAGACAACGCCTATTACTTCATCTTCCCAACGAACTAATGCTTCTACAGCTGTGATTTTACCTGAATAAACGTCAATTTGTGGCTGATAAAGGACTTTTAGATTTTTTTGGTCAAGTGCCTGAAGTAAACGTTTTTCAATTAAAGCTTTACGATTTAATGCCTTGTGTGTTGCTTTTGATAGTGAGACGATTTTACCGCCACCTGCTTGACGAACAGTTGTAATAGTAGCAATTGATGCTTTCATTAGTTGGGAGAATGTAGCTTGATCCTCAGGGTAACGTGTAATTCCTCCACTAATAGAAATAGGGACAGCAACATTACTGTTATAAATTGGATGGTGTTGTAAATAAGACAGGAAGCCCTGAATAAACCATTCACTTAAAGGTGTAATTACGACAAAATCATTTTCGTTAATGCGTGCCATTGTGCTATCTTGGAAATACATTTTTATACGGTTTGTAAACTCTACAATAAGGCCTTGGTCGATATGATGATCATGTAACTCTTTTAACGTATAAAATTTATCTATACTTAAATAGACAAAAGAGAAGTTTCTTTCTTCTTCAATCATGCTGGAAATCTCTTTTTCGAGTCGATGTGCATTCATGAGGCCTGTTTCTGTATCAATATAAGCGATTTTTTCAAGCTGATGTTGTATTGTCTTTGACTTCGTAATGTCTTTTTCAATTAAAATAAATTGTTGCTCGTTTGCTTCAAGATTAAATGTCGGGATAGCTGTTAATAGTACCCAATAAGACTGGCCCGTTTTTGTGATTTTTTCAACTTCACCTTGCCACGTGTTGCCATTGTTCAAATTACGCCAGATAGTATTTGTGATCTTTTCGCTCACTTCATTATTAGGGAATAGCTGCCAAAACGTTTTACCGATAACGCGCTTAGGTGTCCATTGACTCGTTTTTAAAAATTCAGCATTACATTCTAAAATAAATCCATCATGATCAAGTGTTATTGTCATAAATGTCGAATCTAAGCCTTGTTTTAAGTCTACGAGAGTACTGCTATTTGAGACAGAATGAATCATTAATTCTGGTAACATAAACACTATAAGGATAAAACGCTCTCCTTGTTCAGTAAATGGTTTAGTTAGCAGCTTTGTCGTAATTTTTTCATTGGTATACGTGTTCATTTGAATTGGATCTATATACATGCTGTCATCATTTTGTAAAATTGTTTTAAACGTCTCTGGTGAAAGCTGGCGTAGTAAATTTTCATGTATGAATGAAGCAGTAAGTTCTTTAGTATCAGTAGCTGAAAAACCAAATAGCTGTTCAGCAAGTTTTCCCAAAATTATAACTTGTCCATCTTGATTTATGACAATTGAAGGAAAAGGAAGTGAATTTAAATAATTTTCATCAATCGTAAATGATTTGTGCATATGACTCATGATTATTCGATCTCCTTGAGTAATCTATATATACTAATATTATAGTTAATTATCGGGAATTAGTCATTATGAATATAATTGTAAATATTTGATAATGAACAAAATTAGGACTTTTCTAGTGAAACTTAAGAAAAAAATTGGAGAAAAATAACATTCCTTAGTACGTATATAGGATGTAGGAATTGTATGGAACGGTTAAAAGGAATAATATTTATCGTCTTTAGTTCGATGAAATTGATCATCAACTGGAAAAGATGTGAAATTCACAGCAAAAACTATGGAGTAGACAGCCCCTTATTCTCGGATATAGTAGGGATGTTGATTGTACAGTTTGCTCTCGTGGCAGCGATCAACGAAAGTAATGCTGTACTGTTTACCTTACTACAGTTTTTTAGAACCGATATTTATTATTGCTTTTGTCTCTCTTAGTTTAAATAAATGGCCCCTAAAATATCAAGTGATAAGGATTATTGTTACGCTTAACGGTCTTTTTCTCCTACTAACGAACGCTTTGTTTGAGATTTTGTTAGTTAGTAAGAAAGTCTTATTATGGGGAGTAGCTGTTGATCACATTGTATTCTGCACGTCGGATGAAAGAAAGGAGTGTACTTCTTGTTGTCGGCTGGGGAATGCTTATAGGTGGTGTAACGCTTAATATTCTTTGGAACTGTGGCTTTTAAGTAACATGAAATATATTACAACAGTTGAGACTAGTATTCTTTCTAGTATTGAACCATTAACAGCTATGGTTATTTCAGTGATCATATTTGGTACATCATTAGGTTATTGGCAATTAGTTGGGGTGTTCGTTATGCTTGTTTGTGTAACGTGGCTTTCGATAGCAGGAGAAAAAGCATAAAAATACTATCTTTACAGGAGATTATTACTATGTTCGAGTTATAGGGAATCTCTTTTTAGGACAAGGGGGAAGAATATGAAAGAGGTTTTTTCCTATGTAAAGCCTTATAAATGGACTGCATTTATTGCGTTATGTTTAATGTTGTTGGAATTATTTGTCGAGCTTGCTCAACCACTTATAATGGCTAAAATCATAGATGATGGAGTGCGAGCC
The DNA here is from genome assembly GCF_054062295.1 of Lysinibacillus sp. TE18511. Lineage (NCBI taxonomy): Bacteria > Bacillati > Bacillota > Bacilli > Caryophanales > Bacillaceae > Lysinibacillus > Lysinibacillus sp. TE18511. Next base: position 26,929 of record NZ_JBSSFD010000038.1, on the reverse strand, counting down.
CAAAACGAAGGGATGATTTTGCAATGGGGTGCTGTTTTACTGGCTTTATCCTTTGTAGCTTTTTTAGCTGGTATCGTTAATTCATATTTTTCATCACATACAGCACAAAGCTTCTCCTATGATTTACGAAATGCACTGTTCGAAAAAATACAATCCTTCACATTGGCTACTTATCAAAAATTTTCAACGGCGTCACTTATTACAAGGTTAACAAATGATGTGACACAAGTGCAGACGGTGTTGTTTATGAGTCTACGAATTATGCTCCGAGCACCACTTGCGGTTGTTGGCAGCATTGTGATGGCTTTTGTTGTAAATGCAAAGCTGGCATTGTGTTTAGTTATTGGTGCACCCATTATTTTTGTTTTTCTTATTTTTATGGTGGCCAAAGGTGTGTCTTATTTTGGGCTTGTACAAAAAAGAATAGATCGTTTAAATCGTGTACTACAAGAAAATTTGCAGGCGATTCGATTGGTGAAGGCTTATTTACGCGGTGCTTATGAAGCGTCGCGTTTTGATGAGGTTGCCTCACGCTTAAAGATAGATACAGTAAAGGCTCTTCGTACAATGGAGTATATTATGCCGGTATTGTTATTCATCATGAATATGAGTTTACTTGCAGTACTATGGTTTGGGACGAAGCAAATAGCTTCAGGTACGACACCACTTGGAGATATTGTTGCCATTGTTAATTATGCAATGCGTATGACAGGCTCGTTTTCGATGTTTGCCTTTATCATTATTTTTTATGCGCGTGCAAAAGCCTCAGCAGAGCGTATGGCAGAAGTACTTTCTATTGAAAATGAGATTGAACTACCGTCATCTTTAGAGAAAACATCTAAGGGCATGAACTTTGGAGAATTAGCTTTTGATCATGTTAGCTTTACTTATCCTGGGGGAGATTCACCTGCACTATCCGATGTAAGCTTCCAAGTGAGATCTGGTGAAAAGTTAGCCATTATGGGGGCAACAGGTGCAGGGAAATCAACATTGCTACAGCTTATTCCTCGCTTCTACGATGTCACAGAAGGCAAAATAGAAGTAGAGGGAAAAGATGCGCAGCGGTGGGATTTACAAGAACTACGTGAAATCATTGGTTATGTCCCGCAGCAATCGTTGTTGTTTACAGGAAGTATTGCCGATAATGTTCGTTGGGGGGATGCAGAGGCTGAAATGGATGCCGTGCTACAGGCTACAATGCAAGCGCAAATCCATGCTTCTGTGGAGGATTTCCCGAATGGTTACGAGACAAGAGTCGGACAGAAGGGTGTCAATCTTTCAGGTGGTCAAAAACAAAGACTATCTATTGCAAGAGCGTTATTAAGAAAAGGTCATATATTGATGCTCGATGATAGTACAAGTGCGCTTGATGTTAAAACGGAACAAGCGTTGTGGGAGGCATTAAGTGAAGAACAAGCAACAATGCTAGTGGTCACTCAAAAAATTCGTACAGCTAAGGGTGCAGATCGAATTTTACTCATTGATACAGGAAAAGTGGTCGCATACGGGACACATGAAGAGCTATTGCGAACTTCAGCGCTCTATAAAAAAATCGCAATCTCCCAACAGGAGGTAGAGGAATAATGGGATTTTTCCAAAAACCTTTTGGCTATGAACCGATTTTGACGCAAGATGATGTGAAGCAGGCTGTTAAGAAAAAGAAGGGACCTCGTGCGGCAGATTGGAAAAGTACACTGTTACGTTTATGGAAAATTGTTGATGAACAACGTGCACTATTAATTGTTGTGCTGTTACTAGTCACGGTGAGCTCAATATTGGCTCTACTCGGGCCATATTTAATCGGTAAAATGATTGACATGTATGTAATGCATGGAGAGCTTGCAGGATTAGGCAAAGGAATTAGGCTGTTAATCGGCATTTACGCTCTATTAGCAGTATCATTATTTTTACAAAACTATTGGATGATTGGTATTGCTCAGCAAACAATTTATAGATTACGAACGAGTGTATTTGCCCATTTCCAAAGACTCCCGATTGCCTTTTTCGATCGTCGTCAGCATGGAGAATTAATGAGTCGGATGACGAATGATATTGAAGCAGTTAGCTCAACTTTAAACAGTTCCTTTATCCAAGTGTTTTCCAGTGTATTAACGCTTACAGGAACAGTGATTATTATGTTAAGTTTAAGCCCTTTGCTAACGGTATTAACGATGACGATTATACCAATAATGTTTTGGGCAATGCGTTGGATTACACGGAGAACAGCACCATTATTTAAAGAGCAACAAGTGGCCTTAGGAGCGCTTAATGGCATGATTGAAGAAACAATCTCAGGTCAGCGGATTGTGAAGGCTTTTTCACAAGAGGAACGGATGAAAGAGGAGTTTCGCGAAAAAAGTTTACGATTAAAAAGAACTGGCTTTTGGGCACAGACATACTCTGGGTATATTCCAAAGGTCATGAACTTTTTAAATAATATGAGCTTCACAATTGTGGCTGGTATAGGAGGCGTACTTGCTTTTTATGGCCATGTGTCAATCGGAGTAATTGTTATTTTTACAGAATATGCAAGGCAATTTACACGACCATTAAACGATTTAGCCAACCAATTTAACACAGTACTGTCAGCGATTGCTGGTGCGGAACGTGTATTTGCGTTACTGGATGAACAGCCTGAAGAGGAAGCTGCTTTCGCACAGAAGCATAAACTATTAGGACAGGTGTGTTTTCAACATGTGTACTTTAAATATGAGCAAGAAGCGGAAGCTTACACTTTAAAGGACGTTAATTTTAACGTAGAGCCTGGACAGACGGTAGCTCTTGTTGGGGCAACTGGGGCAGGGAAAACAACGATCTTACAGCTTATTGCAAGGTTTTACGAGGTAGTGAAGGGTGAGGTTTTATTTGATGGTGTGAACGTTCAGCAAATAGCACGACAAGCTTTGCGTTCGCAAATGGCCTTTGTATTACAGGATCCGTTTTTATTTGAGGCTTCTGTACGTGAAAATATTCGTTATGGGCGATTAGATGCTAGTGATGAGGAGATAGAAGAGGCGGCTAAGCGTGCGAATGCACATGACTTTATCATGAATCTAAAGAATGGCTATGATACAGTACTTGCGGCAGATGGTCGTGAAATTTCGCAAGGTCAAAAGCAGTTATTGTCAATTGCACGTGCATTGATTGCAGACCCGAAAATTTTGTTGTTGGACGAGGCGACAAGTAGCATTGATACTGTGACGGAACTTGCGATTCAAGAGGCTCTAGACACGTTAATGCAGGGACGAACAAGTTTTGTTATTGCTCACCGCTTAAATACAGTGCACAATGCCGATATTGTGCTTGTTATGCACAAGGGTGAGTTAGTCGAAGCGGGGCCACAACAAAAGTTAATTGAATCAGGTGGCATTTATGCACAGATGTTACAATCTTCATCTTATCATCTTGATGAGTAATTGTAGCAATGTGTGAAAAACAAAGAGCAGGGTGAGGAGTAAGGTGTTGAACGTTACTACTCACTCTTTTTATCTGTTGAAATTGATTTTTTTATGTATCCACAGGTTTTTACTAAGCGTTCTTCAGGATGGAATATGTAGTCAAGTACATATTTGGGTGAAGAATCTAAAACGGAAATGTGATTTAATGGAATTAATGGTAGTGTTGGTTATAAAATAAATGAATCTATTGACGATAAATAAGATGTAAATATAATTATATGTATCTATAGCTTCTAGTTAGTTTTAGTCATTTTAGAGATGGATAGTAGTAAAAAACCATTATTTATTATTTAAAAGTGAAATAGCTGATTATGAGAAGTTACAATTATATTTTGTTGCCAGCTTATTTTCTTTCTTGCTACAATAGGGCAATAGTTTGATACAAGAACGGAGTAAACAATGGATATTTCAGTAATTACAGTGTCTTTCCCGTTAGATGGGGAAACCTTAAATGAATTAAAATCATTATGTGAAGAAGCAACTTTAAACGATTATCGTGTATATGAAACGATTATGAATATACCAATGGCAAGCTCCTTTGATTCGAAAGGTTTTATGGTTCTTGCGTATGACGATGACAAGGATGTGTTAGTCGGTGCGGCTAGTGCAATTGATTTAATGGGGTTACATACGTATGAATGGTCGTTAGTAGTTACACCATTATATCGTCAAAAGGGAATTGGAACCGCTTTAGTCGGGGGGCTACAAGCGGGACTAGATGAACGAGGTGCAGAAGGTCAATTGGCACTAGTCATTGATGGATCACCTTTCGGCCATGCATTTATTGAAAAAAGGGGCTATACATATAGCTTCTCAGAGGCAACGCTAGAAACAAGAGCGGAACGAGTTGAATTACGTAGTGATATTGAGATTTCTCCATATGCTGGGGAGCATGCAGCGTTAATGACTATTTATAGTGAGGCATTTGGTGATTTACCAGAAGAATCCGAGGAGCTAATTGCCTTTAATACGTCAACGGATGGACGAAAGCTTTGGGTAGCACGTAAAGACGATATGGTAGTCGGTACAGTAACAACGGTTGAAGAAAATGAAATTCAATGGGTAACGGCACTTGCTGTTCTTTCAACTTGTGAAGGACAAGGTATTGGTACAGCTTTACTGACATTTTCAAAGGATTTTGCAAGTGAAAATGGAGCGAAATATGTCATGCTTGATGTAGAAATTGAAAATAGAAAAGCACTTTCTGTTTATGAGAAGGCCGGCTTTATGAAAGCTCAACAAATAGATTATTTCGTGAAAAACTAAAAACAGGGTGAGGAGTGATGTATGGTGCATCGCTGCTCACTCTTTTTATTTGGTTCTCTACAATTTGTTTAGGGTCAGCGTGAACGTTTGATTCGAATTTTACCATGAACGAGTTAACAATGTCAGTTGAATAGAAACTTTGCTGGCACAATTCAAAATCCGGCCGCAAAAATCATCAGTACCTGCCGCTACGCTTTCGGTACAAAAACCATCAGTTGAAAGAAGTTAAAATTGAACATAAGTTTGTCACTATCTTCATATAGTATTACGAAGCCTATGAAAGGAGTCGTTATCATGCGTATGCCGGCATTGCCTAAAAAAAAGTCTCCTCGAAAGGAAGCACCTCGTTCATGGTGGAAGGTTGTTAAAGCGTATTTATTCAGAGGGAAGTTTTACCGTCTACCACCTCGGAATTGATAAATGAGCATTCCATAAAATAAAAAAGTCGCCGAGATAGCGACTTTTTTATTTTTATTCAGCAGAAGACTCCCGCCTCAGAAAGTGGTGAGATGTATGCGTGTGTGGTTTCTTTTCAGTAACACCTGCTGAAATAGAGGAACTCAGTCTACCAAGGCGAAATTGATTATTATATCTGTTCATTTTCTAATAGAAAAGTATTTTTTGATGGGCCAATTAAATAAAGCTCATGCATTGCTCGAGTGAGTGCCACGTAAAGTAGCTTTCGATCAATCTTCGTATCATAGAAAGGGATATTGAAGGCAGCTACGATGACCGCATCAAATTCAAGGCCTTTAGCTAAATGACTTGGAACAACGAGCAATAATTCCTGATTGATGGACTCAGTTTCAGTTAGGAGCTGAGCAGCAATCTTATTGTTTTTTAATGCTTGCTGCATGGATCTTGCCTCTGCAGTAGTTTTGCAAATTAAAGCAATGGAATGATGTCCATTGGCTCGAATGTTCTCAAAAATTTGCTTAATTTGCGGGGCATCAAATGATTGTGCCTGTATATAGGTAGGTACATTGCCATGACGAACCACGGGCTCAACTAAGGGAAGCTGTTCGTCCATTTGTGCTAAAATCTTGTTCGCTACCTCCATAATTTCAATTGTTGTTCGATAGCTTTTTTGAAGTGTTCTGAAGCTTGCTCGGGGAAATAGATTTTGAACGGGTTCCCAGGCAGTAAGAGATCGATAGCTGTGAATGCCTTGTGCTAAATCACCAACCATAGTAAACATATCCGTTTCAAGGCCTGTTTTTAAAGCAGCAAGCTGAAATAAACTATAGTCCTGTACTTCATCGATAAAGACAACTCGCATTTTCCATTCATCTGGAATTCCTTTTATACGAGCTTGTAAATAATAAATTGCAGCTAAATCTTCAAGCACCCATTGTTCTTTAGCATGCATTTGTAAAAATTGCTGTTGCTCAAGATAATGCCATTCTGGTGCAAGCTCTGCTAAAAGCTCAGCATTTGTTAGAAGGGTACGATAGAGAGTTTTGATGTTATGTTTAGCAAAGCGACGCATATAAACAGATACTGTTGATTTTGCCTCTTTCTCAATAGCAGGAATACGTTCATCACGTTCATCGATAAACTTAGTGACAACGCGACGACGTTTGTCATCATCACGAATTCCATTCAGTGCTTTGCCAAGTGCTTCGTCATATTTTTTATGGAGCATATTTAAAATAGCCTGTTTCTTTTGACGAACATGGCTTGCTAGCACCTTTTTAATATGAGCTAGTCGTTTTTCAATCGGCATATAAGAAAATTCATATAAAAATAGCTTCTTTAAATGGGAGGCGCGCATAATGCAATATTTTTCAATGGAAACATCCTCGAATTGGTTGGCAATTTCCTGTTCTATTTTTTGAACATATCGTTCTATTACATCTCGATAATAAAGAGAGCCCTTTATTTCGGATATCCAAGAGATGGACTGTTGGGCTTCTCCTGCAACAAGAGATTCTAATTGTTCATTAGGGTTTTGAAGTTTCAGTTTCAGTTTAGTTGCAGCTAGAACATAATCAGTAAAGGTTGTTTGACAAATTTTATCGACACCAAGCTCTGGTAAAACGTCACCAATATAATCGATAAATAACTTATTTGGTGCTAAAATCATGAGCTGCTCAGGGTTAAAATGTTCGCCCATTGTGTAGAGGAAGTAAGATATTCGGTGTAGGGCAATTGTTGTTTTTCCACTACCAGCAGCCCCTTGTACGATGATCGGCTGACGAAGATGTGCTCGAATAATTTCATTTTGCTCTTTTTGGATGGTGGAGACGATTTCTGTTAAACGCACATCGGCTTTTCCAGCTAACGCTTCTTGCAGTAATTCATCGTTTGTTGTTAAATCAATATCCCGTATATCAAGCAATTCACCATCTTCTATTTTATATTGACGCTTGGCAAATAGGTGTCCCTGATGGATCTCTCCACGCACATCATATTCCATATCCCCAAGGCGACCATCATAATAGACGTTTGCTACCGGTGAACGCCAATCGACTATAATAGGCTCATGGGTTTCTCGATGAAACAAAGAGGTTTTACCGATATAAAGAAATTCTTCAGGATCTCCAGTTTTTTGAAAATGAATTCGGGCAAAGTATGGCTTTTTTTGAACAGCCTCTAAGCCTTCCTTTTGGTTTCGAGCCATTTCAAAGAAACGAGCATTTGCTAAGATATTTAGATAGCTCAAACTTGAATCTAAATAATCAAGATCTGCCATCGACTTACGGATATTTTCCTGAGCAGATTGCAAATCTTTTTGCGATTCATTTAAAATTTGCTGCATGTAATTTTTGGTGTAAACTAGCCGTTCCACTTCAGCCTGAAAATCTGGATGTTTTGCAGTCATTTTTTAGCACCTCCTAAGTACTTACAATTTCAAGTAGATTCTCATACTACTATATAAAATATTTACCATCAAGTGAAATTGTAATAGGATTATTTAGGAAGAAGGGAAACCGAAAATCAAGGCCCGCCCGCTAATCTGATGAGAGGTGGGCGAAATAGGAGGTTATTAGATATGGATATTTTTGCCCATAGGGGCGTTTCTGCACATTGCCCTGAAAATACTATCGCTGCGTTTGTAGCTGCATCAAAGCTTGCGATTGCAGGGATTGAATTAGATGTTCATTTAACAGCGGATAGGGAGTTGGTCGTGATTCATGATGAAATGATTGATCGCACATCTAACGGTTCTGGCTACGTAAAGGATTATACGCTACAAGAACTTCGTGCATTTGATTTTGGTTCATGGTTTTCTCCTGAATTTGAGGGTGAAAGCATTCCAACGCTAGGTGACATATTCGAGCTGTTTGCAGGTACAAATCATCGTATTAATATTGAACTTAAAACAGATATATTTCCGTATAACGGTATAGAAGCTCTTGTCATTAAGGAAGTTGCTGCATACCAAATGACAGAGAGAGTGATTATTTCCTCCTTCAATCATGAATCCATTCAGATTGTCTCACAAAGAGCACCGTATATCGAAAAAGCGGCGCTATTTGCAGAAATTTTAGTTGATTTTTATGGCTACACAGTTCAAATTCCGGCAAATGCTATACATGTCAGCTTAACAACGGCGTTTCGGAAATCAGTTAAAGAAGCTCTTAATGAAGGAGCCACTGTACGTGTGTATACAGTCAATGATGTTGAGTATGCAAAGCAATTGCAGCAGCTTGGTGTACAGGCAATATTTACAGATGACCCAGAGAAGATAGTATTTGGATTGGCAGATTGATTGGATGGAATGGCCGGGGGGATAGAAGTAGTGATGGAACGGTCAAAGTGGCGGATGAAAGAGCTAAGGTGACGGCTAGAAGTCGAGGCGACGGAAAGAATCACCAAAGTGATGGGTAGAAAGGCCAAAGCAACGGATAGAAAGGCGAGATCGACGGATAGAATCGCCAAAGCAACGGATAGAAAGGCGAGAGCGACGGATAGAATCGCCAAAGCGACGGATAGAAAGGCGAGATCGACGGATAGAATCGCCAAAGCAACGGATAGAAAGGCGAGAGCGACGGATAGAATCGCCAAAGCGACGGAAAGAAAGGCCAAGGTGACGGATAGAAGTCAAAGCGACGGATGGAAGAGCCGAAGTGACGGAAAGAAAGGTCAAAGCGACGGAAAGAGTGGCCAGAACGACGGATAGAACCGTCAAAGACGTGGATAGAACAGCCAAAAACGTGGATAGCCCACAAATCGAGGGAAAGAAGAGCCAAGGTTATGGATAGAAGTCAGAGCGACGGATAGAAAGGTCGAAGCGACGGATAGAAAGGCGAGATCGACGGAAAGAAAGGCCAAGGTTATGGATAGAAGTCAAAGCGACGGAAAGAAAGGTCGAAGCGACGGAAAGAGTGGCCAGAACGACGGATAGAACCGTCAAAGACGTGGATAGAACAGCCAAAAACGTGGATAGCCCACAAATCGAGGGAAAGAAAAGCCAAGGTTATGGATAGAAGTCAAAGCGACGGAAAGAAAGGTCGAAGCGACGGATAGAAAGGCGAGATCGACGGAAAGAAAGGCCAAGGTGACGGATAGAAGTCAGAGCGACGGATAGAAGAGCCGAAGTGACGGAAAGAAAGGTCAAAGCGACGGATAGAGTGGCCAGAACGACGGATAGAGCGACCAGAACGACGGATAGAACCGTCAAAGACGTGGATAGAACAGCCAAAAACGTGGATAGCCCACAAATCGAGGGAAAGAAGAGCCAAGGTTATGGATAGAAGTCAAAGCGACGGAAAGAAAGGTCGAAGCGACGGATAGAAGAGCCGAAGTGACGGAAAGAAAGGTCAAAGCGACGGATAGAAAGGCGAGATCGACGGATAGAATCGTCAAAGACGTGGATAGAACCGTCAAAATCGTGGATAGCCCACAAATCGAGGGAAAGAAGAGCCAAGGTGACGGCTAGAAGTCGGAGCGACGGATAGAAGAGCCAAGGTGACGGCTAGAAGTCGGAGCGACGGATAGAAGAGCCAAGGTGACGGCTAGAAGTCGGAGCGACGGATAGAAGAGCCGAAGTGAAGGAAAGAAAGGTCAAAGCGACGGAAAGAAAGGCCAGAACGACGGATAGAACCGTCAAAATCGTGGATAGAACCGTCAAAATCGTGGATAGCCCCGACAGAGCGACGGGAAAGAACAGCCAAAGCGACGAATAGACGCGAGTCATGGGCTTTTTCGGATTTAACGCGCTGAGGATGTGCGAATGTCAGTGCGTTAAACCCTAGTATGAGAAGAATATAGCAATTAAATTATTTTGTTCTTACCATTTCACACGATTTTCTTCTATACTGCCTAGCATTTGCTTGATTACAAGTGTTTCACCGTTGTCTAGTAATACGGAGCCGTCGTAATAGCCAAACATTTGATGTACTTCAGATTTTACAAGTCCGGCCTTTGTTACGGATACGCGCTCGAAAAACGGGGAGAATGTTAATGAAACTTGGTTAGAGAATTTCGTCTTAATTTTCCACCGTTGCATTAAATCCTCTTGATTATAATTGAACAGTACATCTTCATGTATTTTTGTCATTTGACCTTCAACGAAAACAGCATTTTCGGTCATTCCAGTCCCGTCAGTCCACTTACCGCCTAAATTGAGCCCAATTCGCCTACCTCGAACTCGCTGTGAGGCCATACCCCAATTCCATGTTGACTCACGCGGCCAAACACCACGACTATATTCTAGTACAGAGAAGTTTTCCTCAGGTGAAAATGTAAAGCGACGAGTTCCAATTGTTACAACCCCAGAAGTAGGAAGTATATGATGCTTACCTGTAAATTGGAATGTTTTACGGTTCCAAGGAATGACTACATTCAATGACTCATCTGTTGGTGGATGCTGAATGACAAGCTTCGCACGTAAAACATCTCCATCGAAGTCCGGAATGGAAACTGATAGATGTGTTTCATTTTGTATATAAGTCATCTCAATCATCATGTCACTATTTTTGTATGATACGGAATCTAACACCTGTGTAGGCATTTTTAAATTTCCGCCTAATGGAATTGTAATCGTTTTTTCAAAATAGCGCTGTGTTTCATATTCAAGGAAATAAACGAAGCAGACCGCCGCGTAGTCTAGATGACTAATAGTAGCAGAGAATATAATCTCGTCACCGTAGACACACCAATAATTCCATTTCTTTTTGCGCAGAATATGGCCACTTAAATTGCTGTTTATGAGGGGTTTACGTGCAAATCCGATGGCAGCTGGATTTAAATTACCTTTTTTATCGCATAAAAGAGTAGGCTGTATAATTTCTTTCTCAGCATGCTGCTTCACTTTCAACATCCCTTCCAGTCATAAAATAAAAATGTATATTTCTTTTAACCTTATTGTAGCAAAAACTACCTTAAAATTGAAAAGATACCACCAATAAAGACCACTTTATATAGGTTTTCGAATATGGGCCTAGCTAATAGAAACACCTCTTTGTACATATGATGAATATAAGGAGGGGAAGTGTGGCAAAAATGTATAACAGACAGGCCGCTGTACAATATGCGAATTTGTGGTGGAACAGGCGTAATCCAGCATTTCCGAATTTTACTGTCGATTGTACGAACTATATTTCTCAATGCTTACTTGCTGGAGGAGCACCAATGCGAGGTGCTCCAAATAGAGAGAGAGGTTGGTGGGTTCAACATAGCAATTGGAGCTTTAGCTGGTCTGTTGCACATTCCCTTAGATGGTATTTGGAGGGCTCTAAAAATGGATTGAAGGGAAGGCGTGTGCAATCTGCTGAGGAATTAGATCTTGGAGATGTCATTTTTTATGATTTCCAAGGTGATGGAAGGATTGACCATTCCGTAATTGTGACGAGTATTCAAAATGGTATTCCATATGTTAACGCACATACTTCAGATAGTATTAATCGGCCATATTTTTATGAAGATTCAACGGCCTATACGCCAAGCATGACTTATTATTATATTCATATAGATGATAGTTTTGCTTAGGAAGGTAGCGGTATTAAAGCTCATCATTTTGTGATAATGTAAAAGATAGAAAATATTGCAGTAATGTTATAAAAGGAGATACGAGTATATGAGCGAACAATTTTTGTCTGTTAGGGATGCGATTATTGAGCGTCGTTCTATTAAAAAGTTTAATGGGCAGCCAGTAAATCGTGAAGATTTACTGGCAATTATTGAAGATGCGGTATGGGCACCGAATCATGGTAATCGAGAGCCTTGGCGTTTAGTTGTTGCATGTGGAAAGGAGTTATCTGCCCTTCATCATGTATTACGTGATTTAGCTATACCGAAATGGCAGGAGCTTTCAAGTGAAGATTTAGAGAAGCGAATGATGAATTTCACATTACCGGGTGGTTATGCTTTTGTGATTGTTCCTGAGGATGTACGACAAAAAGAGCGTTTAGAAGATTACGCAGCGGCAAGTATTTTTATTCAAAATATTCAATTGCTAGCATGGGATAGAGGAATCGGCTCATGCTGGAAAACACCCGCTTTCCTAGATAACTCAAAATTCCGTGAAGCCTTAAAAGTTCAGCCGGGTGAGCGTGTTATCGCAATGCTACAAGTTGGCTATTTTGATGAAATACCAAAAGGGAAAGAACGTAAAAAATCAGCAGATATCGTTACGATTTTTGGAGAATAACATAGTAAAATCCCCTCGTAAAAAAATGCGAGGGGATTTGTTGATTTTATTTTTGTAATTCAGCTACTTCGAATAAATAATCGCTTAAAACGCGTAATCCTTTATCGAAGTTTTCTAAATGGAAGTGTTCATTTGGGGCATGGAAGTTTTCACTAGATAAACCGAAGCCCATTAGCACTACTGGTAATTCTAAAATTTCGTCAAAAGCAGCCACGATAGGGATTGATCCTCCTCCACGTGTGTAAGCAGTTGGCACATTATATACTTTTTCGTACGAGCGACCAGCTGCTTGGATAAGTGGATGATCAAATGGTGTTAAGAATGGACGACCTTTATCGAATTCAGAGATTGTCACTTCAACGCCAGTTGGCTTATGTTTTTCAATATGTGCTTTTAAAAGTGCTACAATTTCATCAGGTTCTTGATTTGGCACAAGACGGCAAGTGATTTTTGCGCCAGCCTCAGCAGGAAGCACCGTTTTAATGCCTTCGCCAGAGAAGCCACCAAACACACCATTGATCTCTAATGTTGGGCGTGCCCAAGTACGTTCTAAATAGGAATAGCCAGCCTCACCGAATAATTCCTTCACGCAAACTTCTTCTTTCACTGATTCTTCATCGAAGCCAAGCGCGCGGTAAGCTTCACGTTCCTCTTCAGTTAACGGTAAAACTTTGTCGTAGAAGCCTTCAACTTGAATAGTGCCATGCTCATCACGGAAAGATGCTAAAATGTCAGCCAATGCATGAATAGCGTTTTGTACACCGCCACCGTAAAGACCTGAGTGAAGATCACCTTTTGCACCGCGAACATCAATTTGAATCCCTGTTAAGCCTCGTAACCCATAGCATACAGCAGGCTTACCAGGACCGTATAGACCTGTATCAGAAATCAAAATTAAGTCTGCAGCTAATTTCTCCTTATGTTCTTCAACATAAGCAGGAAGGTTTGGACTGCCAATCTCTTCTTCACCTTCATAGATGAATTTCACGTTCACTGGTAATGTGCCAGTTGTCGCAAATAATGCTTCAATCATTTTTAAGTGCATAAACACTTGTCCTTTATCATCACTAGCACCACGAGCAAACAATTTGTTATCACGAATTGTAGGGTTAAATGGCTCGCTATCCCATAAATTTAATGGATCAACAGGCTGTACATCATAATGACCGTAAAACAGAATAGTTGGTTTGTCCTCTGCATGTAACCAATCCGCATAAACAACAGGGTGACCTGCAGTTTGAGTAATGGAGATGTTTTCTAGATTGAGTTTCTTAAAGGCATTGGCAAGCCACTCGGCAGCATTTTGTATATCTCCTTTATGCTCAGATAAAGAACTAATACTTGGAATACGTAAAAATTCGTTTAATTCATTTAAGTGTGTCTCGCGATGTTCTGTGAAATACGCATCTAATTGCTGTAAATTTGTCATCTAGCATCCCTCGTTTCAAATATTTCGATAATAGAAATAGTATAGCATAATGTGGTTGGAGAATCCTGTGATAGCAATGGTTTCTGAGATTTTTATTAATGATTAACCCCAGTTTTATAAAAGTACCGCGAGAGACATCAAGTGAAGATGATTGGCATTGAAAGAAGTTTCGAGAGCAAAGAAAAAAGCCGTAACGTTGGCAGGCGCTACAGCTTAAATCCATTCTTTATGTTATTAAAATTTGTTGGTCATTCCATATATCATTCCAGATATATAAGGAATCAACCAAATGAACCATACTAATATACTAAACGTATGGAATTTTATCATCATATTTGAGTCTTTTTTTACCAATACAATAGAAGCCCAAATTGCATGAAATAACATTAACAAGATTGCTAATAAACCTGTTAGGCCATGAAAACTAAATAGAGATCCTTGTGAGGACATCTTTTCCATCATGGTAGTTCCGAGTGTATCGCACAGTAAGCCTATCCAAAAAATAATCACATGCCATAACTTTAATGTTTTTTGGAATTTTTCTGCCCATACTCCTACTGAATAAAAAATTAGTGCTGCTGTAATAAATATAGTAGCAATTATTAGCATTTCAATCACCCTCTAAAAGAATATATACACCTATTGCTCGGATTTATTATAAAAAAGCAATATGAACAACAGATGAACAGCAACTGCTACATCAAAAGAGTTTCGGGATTCTATGCACTACTGCGCACCATGAAAATAATTAGAACATGAACGTATACATCCATTCCATAATCATCATTGGTGTATTGCCTAATCTCTCAGCGATAACTTTCACATTGAATTCACGATTTAACAGGTGGTGCAATGTGTATGTCAAAAAAACATATGTCGTTGTTTTTAGTAGTCCAGTTCGATCTAAAATTTTATTGAATGCATAAATAGGACTTGTCTGATGGCTAATATTGTGCTTCCGCCACTTTTTTGACGCGTTCTAAAAATTCAACGACTACTTTGTCCGAAGCAAACAATAAAAATAATTTTACGAACCATTTTAACGGATTATTTGTTACAGTATAAGTAAAAGAAGTCTCTGTTTCATTTAGTTTATTTAATTCATAGTAAGCCGTAATTTCAAACATATTAGCGAGTGTAAAGCCTACTTTCAATATTTTTTTATCAGGCGTATTCGTATATTCTAATGTTTCGACATCATACTCTTCGATACGTTTTCCTTCTTTATATTTTTGGCGATAAACACTGCCAACCACTTCTTCCGTTATTTTCATAGGTTTGTTTTCAACTACTTGTGGCATAATTTTTTGCAAATCAGCTAAAGAGCCATCAAGCAATGTCCAAACGTTTTCTATGGGAGCATTTATGTTAATAGTCTTTGTCCATGTTTTCATCAAAAAACACCTCTACTTCCAACAATAAAATACATAATTTTTTTATTTTATCCTTTAAATCTGCGCCTCAAACAAAAAATTTAAGGTTATCACTAAATGTAATTGTACTAGATAGTTGTAAAGGAATATATCTATTTGAGAGCTATTATTTTAAATAACATTTCACTTTGTTGA
This sequence comes from Lysinibacillus sp. TE18511, assembly GCF_054062295.1. Lineage (NCBI taxonomy): Bacteria > Bacillati > Bacillota > Bacilli > Caryophanales > Bacillaceae > Lysinibacillus > Lysinibacillus sp. TE18511. The sequence continues at coordinate 11,611 of NZ_JBSSFD010000038.1, read as the reverse complement.
TAAAATAGTGAATCTAGTAATGTTTAGCATTGTATTACTATTGATCTGCAGCATGTTCGAATCAATCATAAAATCATACAAATAAAATACCAGATACTCGATTATTTGAGTATTTGGTATTTTTTTGCTTAGTGCATACTTAGATTTTTATTCGAAAGGGAAGGGGAAATCAGCATCATTTTCTTCTTATGATCTTCAATATTAAAGGTTCATCACCAAAACGTGTGGTTGATTTCCGTTCCGACTGGGCGCTTTGCCGCTGACGCTTCGCTTTCGCGCAGAGCAGAGCTTCCTGGGGGCGTCCGATGAGCCGCTTCACTCGCGTTGCTCGCTCCAGGGTCTCGGGCCTACACGATGTAGGTCACGAAGGCGTTATCACAGGACGTGATGCTCTTAGCCTTCGTTCCTCTTTCGCTGATCCCCAAGGAGTCACCCAGCCTTCACTCCAATCAACTTATTTACATAGTATATGTTTTAACAAATGTCATCCACAACTTTTGGCGATGAACCATATTAAATACAATGTACATAAAATTTGGTAATTTCCTTTAATTTTTTGATGATATTTTCGTTGTTTATCAAATATTTAACTTGACGCCATTTATAAAAGCATGTAATATGAAATAAACTTCACATGAAGTAAACTTCATATTTCGGAAGGGGTATTGTATTGAAACGGAAGTTATTTCAAAGATTATTAATATCGTTCCTCGCAATAATGTTAGGTGTTATTAGTCTTTTGATGGATCCAGAAGATAAAGTGTCAACAATCTATCTTTTCATTGTTGGCATTATTATTTTGATTGTATCGATGACAATCTATATAAGAAAATCAGAAAATGAAGATGATTTATCGAAAGAATATGATGAAAGAGATGCTCTGGTTGAAGGACAAGCTTCAAATATAACGATGCATTGTATAACTTCATTAATAATAGTGTTGCTATTTTTGAGTAATTTTATTGTATTATCTGTAAAAGCGGTTCTTTTACTATTAATACTTGCTCTTTTCATCCTAAATACTGTAACTAAGTTTTTCTATGAACGAGTCCTTTGATATTGAAGGGGGATGAATATGGAAAATAGAGTGCGGGATTTAAGAAAACAGCATAATTTAACTCAACAAGAACTGGCTGATCGTGTAAGTGTATCGTCAAGGACGATTATTTCACTTGAAAATCAGAAGTACAATCCTTCTGTATTACTTGCCTATAAAATTGCATCGATTTTTAATCAATCGATAGAGGAAGTTTTTATTTTTGATGAAAATGACAAATAAGGAGATTTTTTAATATGTTAGGTTTAATTGGTATCGTTTTTGGTATTGTTTTAACTGCTTGGGGAATTTATCGTATGAAAACAGATGATGCTTTATTTGGAAAGACTCAAAAAAGAAAAAATATTTTTAATCTATTTTTAATGGGAGAGGCGTCTGGGATTGGTCAATTTTTAGGCGGAATTGTTTGTGTAATTTTAGGAGTTGCTTATTTATTGTTCGGGTAATCTAAAAAGCTACCAACCGTTTAAGTTAATATATTTAGCAAAAGACCGGGACTTGTGATTCAGGTCTTTTTGTGTTTATTCACCTTGCAATTCCTTTTATCGAGCTTCCATAATTTTGTAAGGCTACAGGAGTAAGCATCACTAATAATAATAGATTTTTCCTTTCGATTCTTGCTGTAAGAGAGGTTAGAATAGGAGCACCTATAGTTACATCATATGTAAAAAAATTTAAAACTTGAACATTTAATCTATAGGATAATCTCCAATCAAAAAAGCATCCGCTCTAAGAGAGTAGATGTTTTTTGTGCTGCTATCAAAGTTCTTTTTCACTAAAATTGTCACGTTTGAATTTGTTATAAAGGTTTGAGGTGTCCTGCCTAAAAGAATCGTTCATATACGAAACAAGAGGTGATCGAAGCCAAAACCATTTTTCGCTTCTTTCATGAAATTTTCCATCGTGCCTCGTTTTCGATAAGACTGCACAATCACTTGGGGGGAGAAACTTTTGCTGAAATTGGTCACGAAGAACGTTTGCGAAAAGAATAATTCAAAGCTGGACGAACCGATTTCTAGTCTTATATTTTTACCTAAATGGGCATTTTGCATAGGTCGATTACTCAAATATACATATAGATAACAAGACAATACTATTAGGAGGCTAAAGGAATGAATAAAGATCTTCTGCTTACGTTAATGAATAAAGTTATAAGAGTGGATCGGGGAGGTCCTGAATCACGTATAGGGAAGTTAATGGCTGCTGAAGACGATCATTTTGTATTATTAACAGAAAAAGATGGGATTGTTTACTACAGAACGCAGCACATTAAAAGCATTTCTCTTAACCCAAGAGATGGGATGGCATTTAGTGCTGCAGATCCAGCAGCAGGTTCGTACCTACTTGCACCTGATTTTAAAGCAGTAGTAAGCAGCCTACGACATCATTGGGTTAAAGTGAATCGTGGGGGTCCAGAAATGTTAGAAGGAATAATGGATGAGGTTTCGGACGATTATATTACTATTTTTTCTAAAGAAGAAATTATCCGTCTAGCAATGTATCATGTTCGAAATATTAGTTTAGGAACAAAGAGCGAAAAAGCTAATGAAGGAAAGAAAGATCAAGAAAAAGCTAATGAAGGACAGAAAGATCAACAAAAAACGAATGAAGGAAAGAAAGATCAAGAAAAAACGAATGAAAAAAAAAATAGTGAAGCAAAAGATAGCAATGAAAGCCCTAATAATAAGACAGAAAACAGCAATAAACAAAAAAATGAAAACGCAGTGAATGATAGGGGAAGAAATGCGAGAAATAGAAGAAGGTAATGATTTTGTATTACGAAATGATTCGAGTCACGCATTGTCATATGAATATCCTTTTCAGCTGAATAGCGGAATCATTTCGTATTTCTATAAGCTCGTCAAAAGCTTCACTTGTATATTGTAGAACCTAAATCCGTATGTATACTTAGCCCTAGTAGTGGATTTTGCGCTGCTACTGCGTTATCAAATGTTTCTAAAACCAGTTCAACCTCATACCATATTCGCTAGCTTAGCTGATTGACCGTTGTCTCGAGCGATAAAGCTCGACTAAAATTTGTAATTTCTTAATTGTACTTTCTTAGACTCTTTTCGGACACGTCCTCTTGTATACTAAATTTTATTGATTGATCCGAGGCATGTCTATTCAACTATAAACATCCATTCAACAAATTTTCTTATATAATGTGATTTGAAGCTGAACTAATATCAATAATTAGTTCAGCTTCAAGTTGTTGAAAAACTAGTATGTCAATGAAATTAAGGTATCATAATGAATTACGCCAAGGCGAAAATTGATATCAAAATATCGATAAACTATCCGCTGGTTTAGTGCAAAAACTGTAACAAAAAAGTGACAAACTTTCTTGAATCACAACCCCTAGTTACTTTGATAAAAGGAAACAAAAAAATAACCTACATAACAAAATAGACGCACCTTACACTTGATGAACAGTTTGAATATGTGAAAGGTTAAAATACGTTGAATTAGATTTCCCGTTTTGTATCTCAATAATTTGACCTGTTACAGTTATTACTCTACCTATATGGGAGAATTCTTTTCCAAGATTTAATACAACAAGTTGATTTCTAAGTTGGTCAAATTGAGACTCGAATGTATCGTTTAGTGACTGATTGTTAATAGACGACAGGCTTAAAAATTCATTTTCACTTAGTCCGTAAGGAAACTGATCCTTAGAATATGGAATGAGCCATTTTAAATGTTTTGTTGAAATGAACATGGTTTTGTAAATAGGAGATTCAAATACAAAATAATCATTCCTAACAGACGTTATAACTCCATGTAGTGCTTGGTTTTTTGCTACAAAAATCTCCACGTATATTCCTTTTGCATGTGAAAGTATATTTGTAAGGGTTAGGTCTTTATTAGACGACACTTGAGAATCAAATGCCGGTCTTTCTGAAGGTTGTTGAACATCATCTTCATTGTCATAATCTATTTCTAAAGATTGAATATGATCGATTGGTAAATAGACAAACATATTTCCATTATAAATCACAATAATGTCACGACTAGAATCAATCACTGAACCTTTTAATATCTTTCCTCCCGAGAGTTCAATGCCAACAATTTCTTTATTTAAATTTTGCAATAACAAAATCAATTTACCTCCCTTTCTATATAAGTACTCAAACTACCCACAAATACTAACTGAATAAATTAATCAATAAGCTAATCGGGATGACTAAAATGCTACTTTAAGCTATCCCTCCGTTAGATTAATTTTCTATGTTTTTTTAAATAAATATCCATATTAGTGTTGCTGGGGGTATTAATAGATGTCAATATGACACTGATGTCTCCTCAAGTACACTTGCCAGACTTGTAACTTGAAAAAGTAAGGTCTAATCCCTAATCGCAATGTACCAATCATCACAACTTATTCATTTGAAATTGCTTTTATGTCAATATTTTTTATGGTTTTACGGTGCTAAAGAGCATCCAAAATGCTTTTCCAAACGCCCGTAAACTAAATGTTTGCGATTGAATTAATTATTTCAATTTCAAGATGGCGATTACTTTATAGTTTCTTTAACAATAAAAAAGAGTTCATCCTATTAGGAGGAACACCTCTGATTATAAAACGACCTATTTTTATTTAGTTGAAATTAAGGATCTAACACTATTTTAGACGTCTCTTTATCCAAAACTTAAAGAAATACATGGCATGAGTTCAGAATTTGCTTGAACACATGCCTTTTTATGTTTGCTTTAAATCAATCTAATTCTTTACGGCATACTATTTTAATATTTAGGTAATTTAGTATGAATATTAGAGAAAGTAGGTATAAAACTAAGGGAGTTTTAACTTTTTACATATTTATACTAAGACAGCATCACTAACCTAATGGATGAGAGGGAGAGCCTATTATTTTAGTCTAAAAATAAGATATTTTTTAGAATCAAAAAACTGCTTGAAGGTGAAAATACTATGCAAATATTTGAGATAATAACAATACTTACATTTTTAGTTACTCTTGGTTTCATTTTTTGGAGACCTAGAAATATGAATGAAGCTATTCCTGCATTGGTTGGCGCGATTATTGTAATACTTTGCGGTAGTGTGACTATGACAGATCTCGTCACAATTTTCCAAACCATCAGTGATGCTGCGATTACCATCATGGCTACAATTGTCATGGCGATTGTATTAGAAAGCTTTGGGTTCTTTAACTGGGTTGCAGAGCTCCTTGCTGAAAAAGCAAATGGGTCTGGCATTCGATTATTCTGGTATGTCAATCTCTTATGCTTTCTCATGACACTCTTCGTTAATAATGACGGTAGTATTTTAATCGCAATACCAATATTAATAATGTTATTAAACAATATGGGATTAGAAAATTATCAAAAGATTCCATATTTACTTTCTGGAGGTTTAATTGCAACAGCATCCAGTGCTCCAATCGGGGTAAGTAATATCGTAAATCTAATTGCATTAAAAATTGTCGATATGACTTTGTATGCACATACAGCAATGATGTTTGTCCCTGCAACAATCGGTTTATTACTACTAGTTGGCTTACTGTTTTTATACTTCAAAAAGAACATACCTAAAACTGTTCCTACAAATGTAGCAGGGATGTCACTTCCTTCTTATCATCCACTTAAACAAATGTCTTTAGGACAATCGAAGCAAAAGCGTACTAGGTTTATGCTAAACGTACTTCTATTTGTATTTTGCGTTCGGTTAAGTCTGTTCTTCGCCTCGTTTTTAGGAATTCCAATTTCTATTATGGCGGTGATTGGATCCCTCGTTCTTTTAGGGTGGAGATGGGCTTATTTAAAAATACCTCCAGGTGATATGCTGAAAAAAACACCTTGGTATATTATCGTTTTCGCATTTGGTATGTATGTCATCATCTATGGTCTCAATAATATTGGCTTAACAGAATGGTTAATTCATTTTATGCGCCCACTGGTTTCAGAAAACCTACTCAATACAAGCGTCTTAATGGGCGCACTACTTTCGGTACTTTCTAATATCTTTAATAACCACCCTGCGCTTATGGTTGGAACTATTACGTTAACCAATATGGGGCTCGACCCTATTTCTTTGAAAGTTGCTTATTTAGCAAACATTATTGGAAGTGACATAGGTGCACTGTTACTTCCTATGGGTACCCTTGCAACACTAATGTGGATGCACATCTTAAGAAAAGGCAAGGTGAAAATCACATGGTGGGAATATATTAAAGTTACGATTATTGTAATTCCACCTACAGTCATCTTCACATTAGTTATTTTATATTATTGGGTAACGTGGCTCTTTTATTAGCACTGTGGAATAGATGACCTAAATTTAATATATGATTATTCGACAAAATGGTTCTAACATTACTATTTATTTGTTATTAATCGAAGATGATTTTTATATTAGTTGAGAGAAATAGCCACTTTAATTTGTAAATCAACGATTCTTTAGAATCAGCTTTTTAAGCTTATACAATTGTAGTAAAAAGGTGACTTTAACTCATGCATTAGGTCTGAGTATTAATAGAGAGAGTCTACGATTTTCGTAGACTCTCTTCTACATAGCGTCAACTCGTAATGTTTTGTGTAACTATTTGAAATGGATGGAAAAAATAAAATTATTTGCTCAGAGATTCAGGAAAGAACAAAGTGAGGAAGGAAATTAATAAAGGAGTATTGGCGCCTCAGCTTTTACATAAAAAACATCCTATACAAAACGAAAAAGGATTAAGTCCGGTTCAACACCGAACTTAATCCTTACAGATTTTTTTAAAAGATAGGGGATCACTCCAAAATGAAGTGGTCCCTAATCGTTAGTGACAAATTGTATAAAGAGGTACTGCATTTAGAAATCATATTAAACTCGGAATTGAGCTGCCAAGTCTCTTAACTCTTCTGCCAAGCTTGCTAGTGAATAAGCAGATGATGAAATTTCCTCCATTGCTGCCATTTGTTCTTCGGACGAAGCAGAAATACTCTCAGTGCCAGCGGTAGTAGATCTAGTTATAGAGTGGATTGTATTCATACTACCAACAATTTCTTCAGTTCCTGCCGCCATTTGCTCGACCGCTGCAGATACTTCTTCTACTTGCATCGTAACACTTTGAATGGCATCTTGAATGGAAGCAAAAGTTGTACGTGTATTTTCTGTTGTTTTAATCCCTTCATTAACTCCAGTTGTTACTAACTTCATTGATTCAACAGCCTTTTGAGTATCTTTCTGCGTCTCTGAAATCAACACTTCAATTTGGTTTGAGGAAATAGCGGACTGTTCTGCTAATTTTCTAACCTCATCTGCAACGACAGCAAAGCCCTTCCCATGCTCGCCAGCACGTGCGGCTTCAATTGCTGCGTTCAAGGCAAGGAGATTTGTTTGTTCAGCAATTGCTGTAATTGAATCAATAATTTGACCGATTTCATTAGAACGTTTTCCTAACACGTCGACAACTTCTGATAAGCCATTTACTCGTTCTGTGATGTCCATCATTTGTTGATTTATTTGATTCGCGGCATCTATACCATGTATCACTAGAGATAAGGAGTCACCTGAAAGTTCGGTTACAGCTTGAGCATTTCCAGCTACTTGTTGTACACCTATTGAAAGCTCATTAACGGTATTGACGGTGTTAGAGACATTGTTTAGTTGCTCTACTGAACCATGAGCGATCGTTTCCATCGTATTTGCAACCATCTCTGTTGCTTTCGTAGTTTCAGCTGCATTGGCATTCAATTCTTCAGATGCTGCGGCTACATGATTAGCAGTTTCAGTCACTTTAGTTACGGTAGTACGAATATTATTAAGCATCGAATTAAATGAAAGGGTTAATTGACCAATTTCATCTTTGGATGAATAGGTACCTTGTACAGTCAAATCTCCATCGCCTGCTTTTAACATATTAGCCTGCAACTCTTTAACCGGATTTACAATTAAACGGCTAATCCATGTTGCCAATGTAATAAAGAAAATAATGGCTATAAAAGTGAGAATGGCAGAAATAAGCATAGTATTGTATAGACTTTGTTCATTTGCTTTATTCAACTGTTCAGCATCATCAGAACATATAATCATAAGATCACGTGCATTATTTGCCACTTTCTCACGAAAATCCTGCATAGATGTAGTGTATAAAGAATAAGCTTCCTCGTTTTGGTTTTTACTAGCCAAATCAATGACCTCTGTCATAGTACTAAAATAACCGTCGAGATTGGATTGAATAGATTCTAACAGTTTTCGTTCATCTTCATTTCCGCTGTAAGAGTCTTTGAATTCTACAATTGATTCTTCAATATTTTGAGATCTTTCTGTGACGTTCGCTTGTAGCTCGGTATTACGTTTAGTATCCATAGTAATCATAAGCTCTAAAACGAAAGAATCCATCGCACGAATGTCAGTTCGAATTTGACCGAGATATTGGATTGGCAAAAGTGACTCTTCGTACATCTCCTTAGTTCTTTTCGCCATATCGTTAATATAATAAAAACCTCCACCCGAAATAATTAGCAAAAAAATAACAGCAGACGTAATAAGTGTTAGAATTTTCTGTTTGATTGAAAAGTTTTTCATATGTATTACCTCCCTTGTCTCAACTATCTTCAAAATTCCTTATTATTATTGTGGTATATACTAATAACTTTGGATATATTGAGTAATTTAGATTATGTAATAGTATACTACATCTAAGCTATTAATAAGAGAAGAAAAAATTAAAAAAATATAAAATAAGTATTAATTATTTGAAAAAAAACCCTGATAGTAGTTTTAAAGTAGCGAACATAAAGTGCTATGTTTGAAGTTAGTAAATTGTGTCTTTTAAGAAGTAGTATAGAAAACATACATATTTTGTTATGGAAAATTAAAGGAGAAAAGTCCCGGGGAATCTTTGTGACATTTATAATAGTCCCTTATTAGCGCGCTTTTTTGATTGAAAAGACTGAATACTCATTCTTTGTGCAAAGGGTATATCTGTAACATTAAATTGTTTATTGAGTAATAGGTTCGTGATGAGAGATGGGGGAGAAGATCATGAACAACCATCGTCAATTGTAAATAATCGTTTAGGTATGTTGAGGTTTTTATTATCATGGGGTGAGTATTGCTTCCATTTATACAGCAATTTTATGTTTTGTGCGGATTAAGGGAACAACAGACAACATAGCTGTAGTAATTATTACTGACTCCTATGTTTTTGTTAAATAAGAAAGAAGTCAATGAATTAAAGTAAGAAGAGTTCATGCTGATCATACCTTCAAAAATCAATGAATGGCCTACAAGTGCAAATCCAAGAACACCTTTATTGGGGTGTTCTTTTTATTTTAGCTAATGGATCCCATTGGGAAAATTAAATCCAAAAACGGGGGTTTGTGGACTACTACATTTATTAAAGAAATGGTAGTGAAAATACACCTAGAGGACACTTTTGTAAATGATTGTAATTAACATGATGAAGGGAGTGTGGGCGTTGTTTTATTTATAAGTGAAAAATTTGTCGAAAAATATAATTTAATGTAAAAAAACTTTTGGCACAGTTTGTATTTATTGTAAAAGCAAAATATGGTTCTATTAACATTTTTTAATTCCTTAAAATGGATTTTAATGAGGTTTGCGAAATTGATAAAAATACTAGTTTCTAAACATTTTTATAAAATGGTACTATAGTAATGTTTTGGGAATCCTTAAAATATTTTTCAATTCTTTAGTCGTATGTTATATTACTTTAGGTGCTTTTTGGTTTATATTATTGAGAGTTTACTCACCTGCGAGATTTTGTTAGGTTCTATATCGATAGTAAAAAGGTCTGTAAAGTTTTCCTTTCACTAAAATCCAAAGCAAGAAATTTTTACTGAAATAATATGAATCATATAAAGTTTAGCGATAATAGGGAATCTACATACGATACTCTGAAATTCAAACAGGAGGTTTATAAACATGCATGCCAAGAAATTATTTCCATTATTATTGTGTTTTGTAGTCGTACTATTTCAAACAATAGTACCCAATGTAGGAAAAGCAGATGAACTAAACAATACAAAGCTTATTGATAGTGCGCAAATTACAAAAACAGATTTAACATACGGAGAACAAACAGGAGTCCGTGTAACCTTTAGTGAAAAGCCTAATCTGAAATTAAAATCAGGCGATACAATCACAATGACATTACCACCTGAATTAAAAGGTTTTAATAAATTGATTAATCTAGATGATTATGGTACGTGTAATGTGACTGGCGAACAAGTTGTGTGTACGTTTAATAGTAAAGTAGATAAACGTGAAAATATTAAAGGTTTCTTTGAATTTACTATTCAAGCAACAAACGTAGAATCTGGAAGTTCAAAAACGATTAATACGAACTTTGGAACAAGTTTAAGTGAACAAGCTGTAAAAATTACTCATCCAGCTAGTAGCGGTTCTTCGCCAGGAATCTTCTTCTATAAAACAGGAGATATTCAGCCAAATAATTCAGACGAAGTCCGTTGGTTCCTAAACTTCAACTTAAAGAAGGAATATCTTGATCGTGATATCGTTTTAAAAGATTATTCAAAAGGCGGTCAACAAATTCAGAAAGATAGTTTTTATATCCAAACAAGTGGCCACTTAGGTGATCGTCAATTCACACCTGAAGAATTTTATAGGAATGGGCTTGGATATGTGAGTATTACGAGTGATAATACATTTAATGTATTGATTTATAGTGGGCGTGCAAGCGGATCTTCGTTCACGGTAGGTTACAAAACGACTATTACAGCTGAAGGCGTAAATGAAGAATATCTGAAGAATGAATATGATTTGACTTATAAAGTTCACAACCAAAATCCGGTAAATGAGAATAAAGTGGCTCAAGTAAAAAATATTTCAGCTAATGGTGGGGCTGTAGGGGATTTACCAGCTAAAGGTACATTAAGAATACTGAAATATATAGATGGTCATAAAGAACAAGTCATTTCAGGTGTTCAATTTAAAGTTTTCACATCAGGTGGTCAACAAATTGGCGATTTTACAACCAATGACAAAGGAATTGTAGAAGTGCCAAACTTGAAAGCTGGTGAGTACTATGTACAAGAAGTATCAGCTCCTGAATATGTAACATTTGACGCGAATGAAAAAATTCCATTTACAATAGATGAAGATGCTGCAAAAGGTATTGAATTACCAATTGCTAACAGTTTGAAAAAAACCTCGATTGAAGGAACGAAAACTTGGAGCAACGATCGTGAACAAGATCGCCCTTCAGAAATCAAAGTAGATTTACTCAAAGATGGAGAGGTTATTGCTACAAAAACAGTAACAGCAGAAAATGGTTGGAAATATCAATTCGATCACTTAGACCAATACACAGTAGAAGGTAAAGAGATCCAATATGCGGTGAAAGAGCAACCGGTAGAGGGATATGAGTCTAAAGTTAATGGTCATGATATTTTAAATACTAAAATAGAAAAACCAGTGGACCCAAGTGAAAAACCAGTGGACCCAAGTGAAAAACCAGTGGATCCAAGTGAAAAACCAGTGGATCCAAGTGAAAAACCAGTGGATCCAAGTGAAAAACCAGTGGATCCAAGTGAAAAACCAGTGGATCCAAGTGAAAA